>JAQSWE010000220.1 GCA_029266795.1 Alphaproteobacteria bacterium
CAAGATCGGCATCATCGGCCTCGGCTACGTCGGCCTGCCGCTCGCCTGCGCCATCTGCACCAAAGATTTCCATGCCGTCGGTTTCGACATCGACGAAAGCAAGATCAAGAAACTGCGCGCGGGGGAGTCCTATATCGGGAATATCCACAACGATAAAGTTTCCGACTTCGTGAAATCCGGCCTGCTGTCGCCCACCTCAGATTTCAGCAAACTCGCCGATGTCGACGCCGTGATCCTCTGCGTGCCGACACCGCTTAACAAAAACCGCGAACCTGACATGACCTATGTCGTGAAGACGGTCGAGACGGTGGCGAAGTATTTGAAACGCGGCCAGCTGATCGTGCTGGAATCCACGACCTATCCCGGCACGACGAGTGATCTGATGGCGCCGATCCTTGAAAATGCGACCGGGCTGAAATCCGGCGTCGATTTCTTCTTGGCATTTTCGCCGGAACGCGAAGATCCGGGCAACGCGAAGTTCCACACCGCCATCATCCCGAAAATCATCGGCGGCGACGGCGCGGCCGCGCTGAAACTGGCGCAGACCATGTATGACCAGTTCCTCGCCAAAACCGTTGCCGTTTCATCGACAGCGACGGCGGAAGCCGTGAAGCTGACCGAAAACGTTTTCCGCTCCGTCAACATCGCGCTCGTGAACGAATTAAAAGTCATCTATGACGCGATGGGGATTGATATCTGGGAAGTGATTGACGCCGCGAAGACCAAACCCTTTGGCTACATGGCTTTCTATCCCGGCCCCGGCCTCGGCGGTCACTGCATTCCGATCGATCCGTTCTACCTGACCTGGAAAGCGCGCGAATACGGCATCACCACGAAATTCATCGAGCTGGCGGGTGAGATCAACCTCGCCATGCCGCGCTTCGTCGTGAACCGTCTGGTTGAAACGCTGGACGAACGCTTTGGCAAATCCATGAGCGCCTCCAAAATTCTTATCTTGGGCATGGCCTACAAGAAAAACGTCGCCGACATCCGCGAAAGCCCCGCCTTCGCCGTGATGGACCTGCTGACCGCGCGCCGCGCGCAAATCGATTTCCACGATCCGCATGTGGACGTCGTGCCGCCCACGCGCGAACACGCGCATTACACCGGCATGGCGTCGGTTGCCCTCTCGCCAGCGATGGTGGCGGGTTATGACGCGGTTGTAATCGTGACCGACCATGACGGGGTTGATTATGGGATGGTCGCGGCAAATGCGAAGCTGGTCGTCGATACGCGTAACGCGCTTGGCCGCGTCGCAAACCGCGACAATATCGTAAAGGCCTGATTTCCCTCTTTATCTTTATGTCCAAGCTTGGTTAAATAGCCCTTGATGAATTGGATAAGGGGCTAACCATGTTTGGCATCGGAAGCAGTAAGATTAAAAACGCGAAAGTTGGCGCGCGTGAAAAAATCCGGCTGGCGAGGGAGCTTGCGGGCTCTGGCGGACAGGCCATTATGTCGAAACGCGAAGGCAAAGAGACCAGCGCGGCTGTCTCCGTCATCACCATCTACATCATGGCGTTCATTACCTGCTGGATGATCAGCGAAAAGTATATTTCCAGCGGGGGCGGCCTGAACATGCGCCTCGGTTGGGAAGGCCTTGATCGTGTACTTTTCAAGACCAGCAACATCAACGTAACCGGTACCGACTCGCTGGATTACATCCTGCTCGTCGCTATACGCGCCTTGGCTCTTGTCATTGCCGCAGGAATTATCCCCTTCGTGGCGCTGGTCGTCCAGAAGTCGCTGGACGCTGCGCATATGAACCCGTTTCGCGCTGTGTGGGGAACCCCCATCGGCATCATGCTTTTCATTATCGGCATGAAGGAATATATCGGCCCCATCTTGCTGGAAATCTTCGGCATGACCTGAAACAGGTTCTCCGCACCCTCAATCACTCTCTTAAAGGATAAAAAATGGAAAATGACCTTTCCCTCCTCGGCAGCCAACCACTCTGGGTATGGGGCGTTTTCTTCGCCATTTTCCTGGGCGTTCTCATCTTCGACTTGAATGTCGTCAACAAAAAGGACCATGTGTTCGGCGCCAAGGAAAGCTTGCGTCTGTCGGCGCTCTACGGACTCATAGCGCTGGCCTTCGGCGGGCTTATCTGGCTGCTGCCCACGGGCGGCGCGGTCAATGCCGGCTTGTTCGTGACGGGCTACCTCGTCGAACTCTCGCTCTCCATGGACAACATCTTCGTTATCTCTCTTGTCCTCAGCTATTTCGCCGTACCCAAGCAATACCAGCACCGTGTGCTGTTCTGGGGCATCATGGGCGTGATCGTGATGCGCGGCTTGATGATCGGCGCAGGCTCCGCCATTGTTCAGGAATTCGAATGGGTGCTGCTGCTGTTTGCGCTCTTCCTCGTCTATACCGGCGCAAAAATGCTGTTTATGGATGACGGCGAAGAAGAACAGGACCTGTCCAAAAACGCGGTGGTGAAGTTCTTCCGTAAAAATCTGCGCGTGACCGACGAATACCACGGCCACGACTTCATCGTCCGGAAGAAAGATAAAGCCGGCAAGATGGTGCTGTTCGCAACGCCGCTGTTCTTGGCGCTGTGCGTGGTCGAGGTTGTAGACGTTATCTTCGCGGTCGATTCCATCCCTGCGATCCTGGCGATCACACAAGACCCCTTCATCGTCTATACCAGCAACTGAAAGTCCTGATCGGCAAAGGGCCGGAAGAAATCGCCCTCTGGCTGCAGGATTCCAACCCGGATCTGGCGGCGACCATCGGCGGCTATGCCTTCCATATGCCGCCTTGGGTATCGCTGCTGCTGACCGTCGGCACGCTGATCGCGGGCGGCGTCTTCTCGTTCATCAAGACCAAGCATGACGAGAAAGCCGAAAAGAAAACCGGTAAGAAGATTGCGGCCAAGAAAAAAGACTAAGCTGCAATATTCATAAGCGTTGAAATATTATTCGCCGGATATGAAAACATATCCGGCGAATTGCTTTGTATTCCGCGCGTAAAGATTCTTTACGCCTTTGTTCTTTTGCAGCTTTACGTCAAGGGTTCGTTGTTTCATACTCCGTGGAATACAAAAAAAGGCGACTGCATTATGGGCTTAAGCCTGAAGCAAAACGCTGTATCCGGGGTGTGGCCAAATTCAACGCGTTTTAACAAACGAGGCCATGGAAATGACTGAATCTAAAAAAGTTGTAATCGCAGGATATGTCCGCTCTCCCTTCACGCCCGCCAATAAGGGCGAGCTTGCCGGCGTGCGCGCGGATGACCTGATGGCGCAGACCGTTTCCGGCCTGATCACCAAAACCGGCGTCGACCCGAAACTGATCGACGACCTGAAACTCGGCTGTGCGATGCCCGAAGGCGAACAAGGTCTCAACATGGCGCGCCTCGTCGTGCTGCAAGCCGGTCTTCCCACCGAAATCGGCGGCGTGACCATCAACCGTTTCTGCGGCTCCTCGATGCAGGCCATTCATGACGCGGCTGGCGCGATCTCGATGGGTATGGCGGATGCGGTGATTGCAGCCGGCGTCGAAAGCATGACCCGTGTGCCGATGGGGGGCTTTAACCCCTCGCCGAACCCCGAGCTTTATAAAAACGTGCCCGGTGCCTATATGGGCATGGGCGAAACTGCCGAAAACGTCGCATCGCGTAAAAACGTGACCCGCGCGGAACAGGAAGAATTCTCCCTGAAATCGCAGTTCAAGGCGGCGGCGGCGAAAAAAGCCGGCCTGACCGACGGCGAAATCGTCAACATCAAGACGCCCAAGGGCAAGATCGTGTCCGAAGACGGCTGCCCCCGTCCGGAATCGACGGCAGAAGGCTTGGCGAAACTGAAACCCGCTTTCCTGCGCGAAGGCACCGTGACGGCGGCAACTGCATCGCCCATCACCGATGGCGCGGCG
The DNA here is from genome assembly GCA_029266795.1 of Alphaproteobacteria bacterium. GTDB lineage: Bacteria > Pseudomonadota > Alphaproteobacteria > Micavibrionales > UBA2020 > JAPWJZ01. The sequence goes on from JAQSWE010000220.1 coordinate 3,876, forward strand.
GCAGTGCTTGTCTGCTCCGAAGAATTCGCGCTGAAGCACGGCCTTGAAATCCTGGCCGAAGTGAAATCCTTCGCGGTTGTCGGCCTTGATCCGGAAGTCATGGGCCTCGGCCCCGTGCCCGCGACGCAAAAAGCCATGGCGAAAGCCGGCATCGATATGAGCCAGGTGAAATTCGTTGAAATGAACGAAGCCTTCGCCAGCCAGTCGGTCGCGTGCCAGCGTGAACTCGGCATTTCGGAAGAAAAACTGAACGTCCATGGCGGCGCCATCGCTCTTGGCCACCCGCTGGGTGCCACCGGCGCGCGCATCACCGGCAAGGCAGCCCAGCTGCTGCATGATAACGGCAAGGACGGCGACTACGCGATCTCCACCCAGTGCATCGGCGCAGGGCAGGGCATCACGACCGTGTTGAAAAAATACACGCCCGCCGCACCGAAACCCTGATCCTTATCTTTCCTTGAAAGGAAACTGACATGGCTATTAAAAAAGCAGCGGTCATCGGCGCAGGCGTCATGGGGGCCGGCATCGCCGCCCACCTCGCCAATGCCGGTTACGAGGTTGAACTCCTCGACCGCGTCGACCCGAAAAACCCGACGAACCGCACGGCGATTGCCGAAGGCGCCGTCGAAAAACTGCTGAAAACGAATCCTGCCGCGCTGATGCACAAGAAAAACGCGCGCAAGATCCGCCCCGGCAACACCGAAGACAACATGGACCGCCTGAAAGACGTCGACATCATCATCGAAGCCGTCTTCGAAGACCCCAAGGTGAAATCCGACATCTTCAAGAAAATCGACGCGAACCGCAAACCCGGCTCCATCGTCGCGTCCAACACTTCGACGATCCCGCTGAAAGACCTGATCGCCGACCAGTCAGATGCCTTGAAAAAAGATTTCGTCATCACCCACTTCTTCAACCCGCCGCGCTACATGCCGCTGCTGGAACTGGTGACGTCCGAACACAACGATCCTGCGATGGTCGCAGACCTCACCCGCTTCCTTGATGAAAAACTGGGCAAGGGCGTCGTGCATTGCAACGACACCCCCGGCTTCATCGCCAACCGCATCGGCACCTTCTGGATTCAAAGCGCCATCAACGAAGCGATTGCGCGCAAGATCACCGTGGAAGAAGCAGACGCCATCGTCGGCAAGCCCATGGGCGTGCCGAAAACCGGCATCTTCGGCCTCGTCGACCTCGTCGGCCTCGACCTGATGCCCCATATCTCGAAATCGCTCGTGGGCTCGCTGCCTGCGGAAGACGCCTATGTGAAGGCCAACCGCACGCATCCCGTGATCGACACGATGATCAAGGAAGGCTACACGGGCCGCAAAGGCAAAGGCGGCTTCTACCGCCGCGATGAAAACAAGAACGACTTTGCCGTTGATCTCGAAACCGGTGCGCTGCACCCGAAAACGAAAGTCGTGCCGGCGAAATCGACCTTCGCAAAAGCATCGACCGCCATCGGCCGTGTGCTTTCTGCGCCCCTGAAACTCTTCTCGAAAAAGAAAGAGGGTGGCGCTGACCGCCAGAAGCCGATCGAACTGGAAATCCTCAACGCCTCCAAAAAAGGCGGCTTGCGCGCGCTGGTCGAACATGACGACAAATACGGCGAATATGCCTGGTCGGTGATCAAGCAGACGCTCGTCTATTCGCTGAACCATGCGCATACGGTTGCGGGTTCGATCTACGACGTCGATCAGGGCATGAAGCTCGGCTACAACTGGAAGAACGGCCCGTTCGAGATGCTCGATAAGCTCGGCACCGATTATTTCATCAAGCGCCTTGAAAAAGACGGCGAGCCCGTCCCCGAACTGCTGAAAAAAGCAGCCGGCAAGACCTTCTATAAAAACATCGACAACAAACTCAACATGCTCAACAAAGACGGGGAGTATGTGGAAGTGAAACGCCCCGAAGGCGTGCTGCTGCTGTCCGACGTGAAGCGCGACAAGAAAAACCTCGTCGCGAAAAACATGTCGGCATCGCTGTGGGATATCGGCGACGGCGTGATCTGCCTCGAATTCCATTCGAAAATGAACTCGCTCGATTTCATGTCGCTCGGCATGATGAACAAGGCGGCGGACATCATTGAAAACGGCGGCAAGCCGGGTGGCAAGTTCAAGGCGCTGGTCATCCACAACGAAGCGGATGATTTCTCCGTCGGTGCCAATATCGGCGTTGCGCTCTATGCCGCGAAAGCCAAGCAATACTGGCTCGTCGAGAAAATGGTGAAGATGGGGCAGGATACCTACAAACGCCTCAAATACGCCAACTTCCCCGTCGTGTCGGCACCTGCCGGCAAGGCATTGGGCGGCGGCTGCGAAATCCTGCTGCACAGCACCCATGTGCAGGCGCATGCCGAAACCTATCCCGGCCTCGTCGAAGTCGGCGTCGGCCTGCTCCCCGCCTGGGGCGGCTCGACCGAGCTGATGACGCGCGCGAAACAGAACAAACGCCTGCCGGGCGGCCCGATGCCGGCTGTGGGCGCGGTGTTCGAAACCATTTCTACCGCGAAAGTGGGCCTGTCGGCCTTCGAAGCAAAAGACCTCGGCTATTTCCGTGAAACCGACGGCGTGACGATGAACAAGTCGCGCCTGCTGGCGGATGCGAAGAAGAAAGCGCTGGAACTCAGCGTCGACTTCAAGCCGGAAGTGCCGTTCAACATGACGCTGCCCGGTGCCTCCGGCGCGGCGGCATTGTCGATGGCGGTCGATGGCTTCTTCCTGAAAGGGCAAGCGACGTCCTATGACGTCATCGTGTCCGACAAGGTTGGTAAAGTGCTCACGGGCGGCGATCTCGCCGGTCCCGGCGTTGTGGTCACGCAGGATTACCTGCGCGAGCTCGAGCGCAAGCACTTCATGGAACTCGTGCATGATAAGCGCACGATGGCACGCATCGAAACCATGCTGAAAACCGGCCGCCCCTTGCGCGAAGCACCGCTGAAGGGCCAGACCGCCCAGAAGCTGCGCGAAGACGCAGACCGTCCGGGCTTCATCGCCCGCGCGATCACCAACCCGATCAAGGGCGTGTTCAACAAACTCACGCATAAAGCGGTCAACGACAACACGACCGCGCTGGAACGCGACACGAAAGCCAAGGTCAACTGGCCGAACGTGACGCCGCCCAAGAAAACGCCGTAATCCGCGTTTTTAAAGTAAAAC
>JAQSWE010000018.1 GCA_029266795.1 Alphaproteobacteria bacterium
GGGCGGTTGGTGCGCAACCTGTTCGAAGACAGCGTAAAATACGCCGCCACCCGCGTGATGAAGCAAGGCAAACCCAGCCGCACCGATTTAACGACCATCACCCTGCGCGACCTCGAACTCGCCTTCGCCGAACTCAACCAGCAGCAATAACGGCATATTTCCGCATTTTGTAACCCTTTGATAATACAGGAAACCCCGCGCTTCGGGGCGTGTACAAGCGGTTTTTTTAAACTATTGAAATATCAGGATGTTTTTTCACGTGCTGCCCCGTGGAAGCGTCACGGTTTTGGCGCTGCGCTGGCGGCAGGTTTCGCGGCTTGGGGCAGTTTGCGGATGAGGTCGCAGAGGTCTTCGCGGATGTCTTGTTCGCGCACTGTGTGGAAAGCGTCGTTGAGGAGGCTGATGCGGGCGGGTGTGACGGGTTGGTAGGCGGCGCGGAGTTCGGCGCTGCGGGGGCCGGGGGCGGGTTCGGAAAAACTGCCGGTCATTTCGTTGTCGAGCTCGAGGCCGGCATCCTGCTGCAATTTGAACAGTTTATCGGCAAGATCGTCGTTTCCGACGCGACGGAGCGCGTTGTCGACGCGGTCGAAGAGCGGACCGGCATCGGCGAGCGCAAATAATGTATCGAGATCGGCCATTGTTTTCCCTCGTTCCGCGATTATACGAAAAGCGGGTTAAGAAGTTTTTAACGCCGCTAGCCGCGCACCGTTTTCGCGATTTTGTCGAGGATCGCGTTCACCAATTTTCGCTCCGACCCGTCATAGAAGCCGTTGGTGACGTTGAGGTAATCGTGGATGATGATGCCGGTGTCGATCTTGCCGTGTGCGAGCAGCTCGTAAGCGCCCGCGCGCAAAATCGCATCCAGCAAAGTTTCAACTTCGGAAATTTTTCCTTCCGCGAGCGCGGCAGAGACCACGCCGTCCACATCGCCCCAGCGTTTTTGCAGACCGAGAACGATTTCATCCAGCAATTCTTCGTCGGGCGGCACGAAGGTGTCGCCATCGAGCGTGAAGCCGCTGCGGTGGTCGATATATTCGCGCACCGCGGATTTTGCGTCCTGGTTGTTGAGGCGCATCTGGTAGAGCACCTGCACCGCCGCCAAGCGCGCCGCCGTCTTGCGCGCGTTTTTCGAGCCAGCGTTTTTCTTCACCGCGCGCTTTTCCGGCGCTTTCGGGGGAAGCTTGGTTATCTTTTGCTTATCAACCATTGCTGACTTTCTTGCAGACGTGTTCGACACCGGCGAGGAAGTCATTGTAGTCCTTCACCTCGCGGAAGTCTTTATAAACCGACGCGTAGCGGACATAGGCGACGGGGTCGAGCTGCGAGAGCGCCTGCATCGCCTTTTCGCCGATTTCCTTGGTCGTCACGTCGCTTTCGCCGGATTGTTCCAGCTGGCGGACGATGTCGTTCGCCACGCGCTCGATCACATCGGCGTCGACGGGACGTTTTTGCAGGCAAAGCTTCAACGAGCGCATCAGTTTATTCCGGTCGAACGGCTCGCGCTTGCCGTTGTTCTTCACAACGATGATTTCGCGCAGCTGCACACGCTCGAACGTCGTGAAGCGCGCTTCGCAATCGGGGCATTCGCGGCGGCGGCGGATGGCGGCATCGTCTTCCGTCGGGCGGCTGTCTTTGACCTGGGTATTCGTTCCAACGCAAAAGGGGCAACGCATGTCTGGTTACTCCTTCGGATAGATCGGGAATTTTTCGCAGAGCTTGCGGACTTCCGCCATCACCGCTTTCTCGATCTCGCCGTTATTGCCCGCGCCGTTTTTTGCAAGGCCGTCGAGCACCGCGACCATGTATTCGCCGACGAGCTCGAATTCCGCCTTGCCGAAGCCGCGCGTGGTGGCGGCAGGGCTGCCGACGCGCAAGCCCGATGTCACCATCGGCTTCTGCGGATCGAAGGGGATCGCGTTTTTGTTGCAGGTCATGCCGGCATGTTCGAGCGAGAGTTCCGCATCGCGGCCCGTCAGTTTTTTCGGGCGCAGGTCGATCAGCACCAGATGGCAATCCGTGCCGCCGGAGACGATATCGAGCCCGCCGTTTTTGAGCGTATTGGCGAGCACCCGCGCGTTTTCCAGCACGTTCTGGGTGTAAACCTTGAAGCCCGGCTGCAGCGCCTCGCCGAATGCCACCGCCTTCGCCGCGATCACATGCTCGAGCGGACCGCCCTGCAGGCCGGGGAATACGGCGGAATTGATTTTCTTGATGATCTCCTCGTCATTCGTGAGGATGATGCCGCCGCGCGGGCCGCGCAGCGTTTTATGCGTGGTCGAGGTCGTGACATGCGCATGCGGCACGGGCGACGGGTATTGCCCGCCCGCCACCAGACCCGCGTAATGCGCCATATCGACCATCAGGAACGCGCCCACTTCATCCGCAATCTTGCGGAAGCGCGGGAAATCGATCACGCGCGGATAGGCCGATGCGCCCGCGATGATGAGTTTCGGTTTATGTTCGCGCGCGAGGCGTTCGACTTCGTCCATGTCGATCAGCGCGTCGGTTTCACGCACGCCGTATTGCACGGCGTTGAACCATTTGCCCGACATGTTGGGCTTCGCGCCATGCGTCAGGTGACCGCCATGCGCCAGCGCCTGGCCGAGGATCGTATCGCCCGGCTGCACCAGCGACATCATCACGGCCTGGTTCGCCTGCGCGCCCGAATGCGGCTGCACGTTGGCGAATTTCGCGCCGAAGAGTTCGCAGATGCGGTCGATCGCCAGCTGTTCCGTCACATCGACGAATTCGCAGCCGCCGTAATACCGCTTGCCGGGATAGCCTTCGGCATATTTGTTGGTGAGCACCGACCCTTGAGCCTGCAGCACCGCGCGGGAAACGATGTTTTCCGATGCGATGAGTTCGATCTGGTCTTTCTGGCGGCCGAGTTCGGCGCGGATGGCGTTGTAAACCGCGGGATCGGCTTCGGCCAGATCGGTTTCAAAAAAATTGACTGCAGCCATCGGGGTTTCTTTCTTTTGAGCGAGAGTCATTTAAGCACCGCACTTTCCTAATTTTTCGACGCGGCCCGCATGGCGGCCGCCTTCAAATGCCGTTGATAAAAATACGTTCACGCAATCGAGCGCCACTTCCACGCCCACCAGCCGCGCACCCAGCGCCAGCACATTCGCGTCGTTATGCAGGCGCGACAGCCGCGCCGAGGTCACGTCATGCGCCAGCGCGCAGCGCATGCCCTTGTAGCGGTTGACCGCAATGCTGATGCCGATGCCGGAGCCGCAGATAGCAATGCCGAGCGGCGCCTGCCCTGCCGCAATCGCCTCGGCCAGTTTAAAACCGAAATCGGGGTAATCGACGCGGTCTTCATTCGCGGGTCCAAGGTCGATCACCTCATGCCCGGATTTTTTCAGGTGTTCGACCACCACGGCCTTCAACTGAAAGCCCGCATGGTCGGAAGAAATGGCTATTTGTTTACCCTCGGCCAAGGTCTTGACCCCAAGATATTGTTACGTCTGCCCTGATATACCAAATGTAGTAGGGGTATTCCAGAAGTATCACGCTAGATGTTGAATCTTTATTATGGAATATATAGTCTCCGCCCCTACCGTCATCCCCGCGCAGGCGGGGATCCAGTAGCGCGTCCGCGCGTCATGTGACTAATATCAATGCTGGTAAAAGCTCATAAAGCCTCAATTCGATTTAACCCTTTTGGCAGCTACTTTGGTTCGAAAAGATAAATTATGCGAACATTCATTAACTTCATAAACAGCCACGTTTCTTTTTTAAGCATCGTAATAGTCTCTACCATTGGATTAAACGGAGTATTCGTCAGTAAAGAGAATAATTGGAGCCACTGGAGCTGGCTAATACAATTTACGTTACTTGTTTTGTATTTGCTGATTGAGTATTCGAGGCATATTCAAGAAAATCTTTCCGCTAAAGATAGATTCAAAAAATACCTCTTAGATTTTGAAGGATGGGAAAAAACCGACGAAAACGATTGGCATTACAAGCAAGATCCTGATTTTCGCGTTTGCCCAACCGAGGACAAAATTTGGGAGGTTGAAGGTGGAGAAAATTGGGTTCGCGCAGCCATCAATCCGCGGGCATTTGTAAGACCTATGCAGCTTCAATATAAGCAAACAATTATCGCAAAAATTGTTTGCATCTGTTTTGATGAAATGCGCTACATGGTTTCCGCTCCAAAAGTCACGGGCATGATCGGTCATGGAGAAAAATGGTATTATTCACTTTGCGCTGATGACCTTGATTTTTATCTCCTGCCGCTCTTAACTAATCGAGCGATATCCGACATCATAATGACAGGTGAATTCAATTCAAGACTGGGGAAAATCCCTGTAGCTGTTTTTGCCTCTGAACAAGAGAAAAGTCGATTTGAAGTATATTTAACTCAAAGACCTATCGAAGAAGACGAAATAAAAAAATTCCCTGCCCGCCCCCTAGAAAAATATATTAAAGAAGTGGATCTTCAGATTATTGCCTATTCAAAGGCTGTTCTTGAACGGCTTGAAGAGTACAGAAAACTGAATCACTAGATGGTCGCCCTTCGAAGAAAGCCCCATGTAGACGAAAAGGTATCGGAATTATTGCGCAGTTTTACCATTTCTAAACAGGAAAAAATGAACACGAAATCCAAGCCAAAGATCTTGAAGATATCTCTGTTCGTCATTGTTTTAGGGGTCATATTAGCTGCTGTTTTAGGGGGACCGATCATGAGCAATGTTGAGCAAGCCAAATATGAGGTTAAGCAAACGGAAGGCGCATTTGAACTCAGGGATTACGCCCCGATGATTGTTGCCGAAGTTTCCGTTTCCGGCGACAGAGAAGAAGCAATTAATGAAGGCTTCCGCCTGATCGCCGATTATATTTTTGGCAATAACACCACGTCCCAAAAAGTCGACATGACAGCGCCGGTCATTCAGCAGTCATCGGAAAAAATTGCCATGACGGCCCCCGTTATGCAGCAGCCCGCCGGAAACCTGTGGACTGTACGCTTTGTCATGCCGTCTGCTTATTCACTCGAAAAACTGCCAAAACCGAATAACGCGAAAGTGATGATTAAGGAGATACCGGGCAAAAATTTTGCTGTTATACGTTTTTCGGGAACGACGACCCGCGAAAAACTGAGCCTTAAAACGGAAGAGCTGATGAAACAGGTAGAACTTAAAAAACTGAAAACTGACGCTTCGCCGGTATACGCGTTCTTTAACCCGCCCTGGACGCTGCCGTTTTTGCGCAGGAACGAGGTCATGATCGAGCTAATTCAAAAATAAATTCTGTGCTTGCGGGTTCGCGGGCCAGCGTTCCAGCTCTTCCTTTTCAGCATAGCTTCGCACTTATCCCATTCAACGAGGTTCACAAGACGGGACAACAAAAAGGCGGCTTAGGTTTGAGCCGCCTTTTGCATGAAGATTATATATTTCTAAAGGCGCGGTTTTGGTGCCGAAGGCTTTTTGATTGCGGGCGCTTTCAGGAGTGGGCGATACTCGCCAGATACTGGCTGGTCACCTCTCACGGAAATAGAATCTGGCGATACTCCCAAGGGAGCCAATGCCCGTTCAATTTGCGATTTCATCTCTGGCGTCACAGACACTTGCATTCCGAAAACAATAGCCGCCTCTTCAGGGTCGCTTAAATCGGATGGCGACATGAATAGCGCCGCTGTTGCCTCTTTTTTACCGGCTTGATTAGTCGTGATATCGAGGTCTGCATAAATATCTTTGAACTGGGCATCCTTGATTTTCAATCTGTAGGTGTCTTTCATTTTCTGGCTCCATTACTGAATTAGGTTACGCCCACGCTGCATGCACGCGCAGTTGCGTTCAGACCAGCGTCGGTGCGACGTATACAAGGGTGAAATTGTCCGGGGCAAAGTTTTCTTCATCACAACAACAACCTTTGAATTACAAACATTCACGGGTTGTTTTGCAGGTTGGCGGGATCATGCAGGGCGGGAAACTCTTAAACACGCCGTGCGGGAGTAAAGCCCACTGCTTGGATAGGATATTGTCGGAATCGTCGCTCTCTGTCAAATATATTCTGACAAATACTGTAATTGCTTGCTTTTAGACAGAAATTTGCTCGATCTCAGGGCAGGGATGTGCCCGGCAGTTTCAAATTCCGCTTCGGTTTTTCCAGCATGGGGCCGCCGATGAGGGTGTTGTCGGCGGCGCCGCCGAGGCGTTCCAGCGCGGCATGGGCTTTTTCGATGGGGGTTTTGTCGCTGAATTCGTCGAAGGTCTTCATGACGACAGCTTCGGATTTCGTGTTCAGGTTATGCGTGATCTGCGTGTAGGTGCGGGCGGAGAAATTGAAAATTTCGGTGAGCTTGTAGCCGAGTCCGCGCTCGACCGATGAAAAGGCCACGCGGTCGTTCGACAGCAGCTGCCACGGGTCGGCCGGTTTTTTCTCGATCTGGCGTTCGGCCTGTTTTACTTCCTCGATGGCTTTTTGCGCTTCGGCTTTTTTCTGGCGGGCAGCCAGGTCTTTGGCGGCGTCGGCCTTCAGCACCTGTGCTTGATAATCCTTGCCGTTATCGACGGCGAAATCCCAGACGGTTTTTCCGGCCTTGGTCACCGCATGCAAATCGGCACCCGCGCTGACCAGCACTTTAATAACCTCGGCATCGCCGCGCGCAGCGGCGAGGTGCAGCGGCGTCACGCCCTGTTCATCCGCCGCATTCACATTGGCGTCGTGGTTGATGAGGAAGGAGACTCCTTCCGTCTTATACCCCTGCATCGCCGCCCAGTGCAGCGGCGTGCGGCCGTCATTGTCGCGCGCATGGATGTTCGCGCCGAAATGCACAAGGTCGGTCATTTTGTAATGGATGGTGTAATCGGTGTCCTGCACGGCGTGGTGCAGCAGCGTCGCGCCGCTTAAGTCTTTCGCATTCACATCGACGCCGCGGTTGAGGAACATGGCGACCAGCTCGCGCCCGCCCTTGTGGTTGTAATCCCCCCGCTGGATGGCGATATGCGCGCCCGGGCGGCCTTGCGCATCGGTCACATGCGGGTCGGCGCCGGCATTCAGCATGGCTCGCGCAGATTCAGCATCGCCGCGCATGACGGCGTTCAGCAGCCTGATATCGTTATCCCGGGTGGCGGGCATCGGATGCGGTTTCCGTTATTGAGTTTGGGTTAGCATTTTACATACGACAGAAGCGGGACTGGGTCAAGATGCCGTGGTTATGGCAATCTATTCCTTGATATGCCCGTTCTTCTTCAACACATAAGCCAGCCGCGCCAACGCGTTTTTCTTGAAAACCGCCTCCCCCGCACTCGCCGGGCACTGGATGACGATTTCGGTCATGGTTTCGGTGTCCATGGCACTCACGCGCATCGCGGGACCCATCTGCCGGAATTCGAAAATGACCTCGCGCCCTTGGAGTATTTCTGCCATATTTTCCCCCAGCACCCATCTTAGGATTAAACCGATGAACGCTCAAGCAGCCGCGAGTATCCCCATGGAAAAGAAACTGGATAAAACCAAACTGAAGCCGTCCTTCAAATGGGACGACGCGCTGCTGCTCGACGACCAGCTGACGGATGAGGAGCGCATGATCCGCGATGCGGCGCGCGACTATTGCCAGGACAAGCTGATGCCCCGCGTGCTGGAGGCGAACCGCCACGAGATTTTCCACCGCGAGATCATGACGGAGATGGGCGCGCTCGGCCTGCTCGGCTCCACCCTGCAAGGCTATGGCTGCGCGGGGACGAATTACGTTTCCTACGGGTTGATCGCGCGCGAGGTGGAGCGCGTGGATAGCGGCTACCGCTCGGCGATGTCGGTGCAGTCGTCGCTGGTCATGTACCCGATCTATGCCTTTGGCACGGAAGAACAGCGCCAGAAATATCTACCGAAGCTCGCGACCGGCGAATGGGTCGGCTGCTTCGGCCTGACGGAGCCGGATGCCGGTTCCGACCCTGCGTCGATGAAGACGCGCGCGGTGAAGACGAAGGGCGGCTATACGCTTAAAGGATCCAAAATGTGGATCACTAATTCGCCGATCGCGGATGTGTTTGTCGTCTGGGCGAAGGATGAAGCGGGCGATATCCGCGGCTTCGTGCTGGAAAAAGGCATGAAGGGTTTGTCTGCGCCGAAGATCGAGGGGAAATTCTCGCTCCGCGCCTCCATCACCGGCGAGATCGTGATGGACGATGTGTTCGTGCCGGAGGAAAACAAGTTCCCCGAAGTGAAGGGGCTGACCGGGCCGTTCTCCTGCCTCAACAATGCGCGCTACGGGATTTCGTGGGGCGCGCTCGGCGCTGCGGAATTCTGCTTCCATCAGGCGCGGCAATATACGCTAGACCGCACCGTGTTCAACCGCCCGCTGGCGGCGAACCAGATCATTCAGTTGAAGCTGGCGAACATGCAGACGGAAATTACGCTGGGCCTGCAGGGTGCGCTGCGCCTTGGTCGCCTGAAAGACGAGGAACGCGCTGCGCCGGAAGCGATTTCGATGATGAAGCGCAACAACTGCGGCAAGTCGCTGGAGATCGCCCGCGTCGCGCGCGACATGCTGGGCGGCAACGGGATTTCGGATGAATATCACGTCATCCGCCACTGCATGAACCTCGAAGCCGTGAACACCTATGAAGGCACGCATGACGTTCATGCGCTGATCCTCGGCCGGGCGATCACGGGCATCCAGGCTTTCGGTTAATCTTGGATCCGGTCACGCTTCTTTTGCCGCTGCTGGTGATTGCGTGCGGCATTGCCGTGCTGCGGCGGCGCAAGAAACGGCGCCTGCAGCCCGAATTCAACGACGATATTTTGCCCGTCATCAGCGTGCCGGCGACGCCAAACGGCGATACGCTCGATCAACATCGCGATGCAATTTTGGGGCATGTCTGGACGGTGATTGCGGGGCTGGAGAAAAAACGCCAGAGCGACCCGGAGCATGCCGATGGCTGGTCGATGCTGACCGGAGCGGTGCTGAAATACGCAACCGCCATCCAGCTGCACCCGCGCGATATCCCCGTCATCATCATCGCCACATCAAATGCCGCGTCGATACTGGAGCGCGAGAGCGAAACGGGGCTGCCGGATGCAGAAAAGGCATCGGACATCCGCGAGATGTCATTCTTCCTGAACCGCGCGGCGGGGCCGCACAAAGACGCGCTCGCCAAAATCCACGGTCATGCGCTGACGCAACCCGAGACCAAACAGGCGCTCGATTTCATCAGCAGCCTGCAATGGGACAGGGCGCAAAAGGCCTTCGTGCAGAAGACGCTGCATTAAATTCAGGGCTTGGGCAGTTTCGGCGAAGGGAATTTTTCGAGCAGCGTCTTGGTGATGCCGTTACCGCCGAGGCTGAAGCCTTCGGCAAATTCCTTTTCGGCGCGGATCCTCAACAGCGCGGTCACCACGTTGTCTTTCAGGTTTTCCGCATCCTGCCGCACCCAGATCGTGCGCTCGAATGTGCCGAGCAGCAACTGCACATGCAGGTAATCCGACGCACCACGCTCCGGCCGCTCGATGACGAAGGGCGTTTCCAGCCCGTCGATGACAATCATGCCGTTCGCCACAACGGGCAGCGCGCGTTTTTTATCCATGCCTGAATCTGCGGGACGCACCAGCAGCGCGGCAATCGCGCCTTCGTCCTGAAACACCTTCACCGCGTCCTGAACGGCAGTCAGCGCGATGCTCAGCAGTTTCGTCTGCGGCTGCTTTTTGTGTTCGGCGGCGATCTTGTCGAACTGGGTTTGCAGGGGCGAAGGCGTCACGGCTGCGTACCCCCCAGCTTCGGCGCGGCGAGCGGTTTCTTGTCGAGCGTGCCGAAGATGCCGGTCGCGGGCACGCTATAGGCGGCGGCGGCTTTCGCCTGCGCGAGGTTATAGATGATGACATTCATGATCGCGTCCTTCAGCGGCACGCCGCCATCCGTGGCGGGCGCGGGCCAGGGGCCGGTCCATGTGCTGCGCTCCGACGTGAAATCGGCGACCATGCCTGTGTCGTCGAAAGCGCCCAGCTGGGATTTTTTGTAGCTGGTGAGCGCCACGACCCATTCAAGCTTGTAGCCGTCGGCAATGGTGGTCGCGTTCGCGAGTGGAGATTCGCGCACCTGCCGCGGACTGCCATTCGTGCGCAGGCGCACCTCGAGCGAAATGTTCATGCCGCCTTCCTGCAAATCCTTCACCGCGTCGCGCAGCGCCTCGAGATAGGTTTTCGCATAGCTTTCCGTCATCCTCTGGTCGAAGGCGGCGGATGCAGAGTCGAACTTCTTTTTGATATCGGATTCTTTCATGGTCATTTTACATACTACACCACATCGGCGAACGCAACCCCCTGCCCGTTAAGGTATTGACGGGCATAGAAAAAGCCGCCGGAATGCGGCGGCTTTTTCCTACGTGTAAGCTGGTATTCTTTACAGGCCCGGCGCGCGGGGCGTTGCACCCGGCACGAGGGGTTGCACTTTATTGACGGTGATCTTGTTCGCCGCCTCGATCGGCACGGTCATCGAAATCTTCTGGCCGTCGACGACGGTTTCAAAGGTGATCATGGTGCCGGAGAGCGCGCCGACCGCCGCCTGCTGGCCGCCGCCCTGCACGGGCTGCTGGCCCGCGACGGGTTGCTGCACAGCCTGAGGCTGGCCGTTTTGGGTCTGGCCCTGCTGCGCCGCGCGGCGTGCATCGGCCGCCGCTTTCGCGCGCGCCTGCAATTCTTCCTGCGGCACTTCGCGGACGCTCAGCAGGTTCGGGAAGGTGTGGATGAACGGCACATCGATGCGCGACCCGTAATAGCGGATTTTATAGGTCTTGTTCGCGGGGCTCGCCGCTTCGCGCGCTTTTTTGTCGGCGGGCGATTCATCGTAAGGCACGTACGTATCGCGGCCTTCCGCCAGCATGTCCTGAATGTCTTTCGAATTGAATTTCAGGTGCAGCAGCGTGTTTTCGTTGGCGAGGACCGTGCCTTTGTCGGTGATGATCTTGTAATCATAGATCGCGCCCTTGTCTTCGTCATAGCGCACGTATTCCTGTTTCACTTCCTTGATCTTCACTTCGGTCTCGTGAATCGTGCCGTAGTGGTAATAGGCCGGCCCGCCGATCGCCGCACCGCCGATGGTCGCCATGATGAACGCGCGTTTCAGCTTGCTGCCGAAATCGCCTGCTTTTTCCTTGAAGGTCTTCTTGCGACCATAGCTGGATGCCATTTCTGTCTCTCCCGTAACGAAAATCGAAATGAAATTATGAATTCAAGAAAATTAGCACCGTAAAGATGAAAGGTAAATGCGGGAAATGGAGAATGTTTGAGCGTTGGTCATAATGGAGAATGGCCATAATATTCTTCGCAGGTAATCGCCACATTTGTAAAACTGATAAATTGCCGTCCTCAGCATAATTTATGGCTTTAACAACCAGAATTTGTATCAACTAAAAGTATGATGCGGTAATTTCCAAGCATATTTTAAGGAGATTACTCATGACCGATGGTTTCATCAAAAAGATTCATAAGCTGAAAAATTGTGGCGTTTTTAGAGAGTGGCCACAGAACTTCGAGTTTGGCCGGTACACACTTATTTATGGGTGGAACGGTACAGGTAAAACTACTTTTTCTCGCCTTATGCGGAGCATTGAAAAAGAAAAAGTTGATCCTGCCTTGGAAAAAAATATAGATCACGAATTCCAGTTTAAATTACATGATGATACCATTTTAGAATCCAACGCCTTGATTGGTTGGAAGAATAAAATTCGGGTTTTCAACGTCGATTTTGTTCGTGAAAATATAAATAGCGATAATGCAGAAGCATCCCCTGTTTATCATCTTGGTAAAGATCAAGGTGAGGCTCTGGCAGCACTTCAAAAGGTGAATGACGAGCTAACGAAAAGAAGGGAAGAGCAAGCTACAATAAAGACTCAAATTGATCAAAATGAAAAAGGTAAAGCAAAGTTCTTAACAAAAAACGCTAGCATCATCAAAGATGCGTCATCTCAGGCAAATTTTGACAGCCCCAAGCTTGCGAAAATTTTTTCTGAATATAAAGAAGAGACACATGACAGCAGTAAATATATTCTTTCCGATGACTCATTAAAGGCAGCCATAGCGACTGCAGCTGGAGTTAATGGCAAGGACAGATTATTCAACCTTTCGTTTACATCCATTCTTGACGCCTCCAAATTTCATGAAAAAATGGGGCATACTCTAGAAAACTGCATTAGCAAAACAGCCATTGCAGAGTTGGACAACGACGCAGATTTAAAAAATTGGGTTGAAAGAGGACAAGTACTGCACAAAGGGAAGAAAATTTGTGGTTTTTGCACAAACGAAATCACTCAATCAAGAATTGAGGCCTTAGAAAGTTATTTCAATGAAGCATATAAAAATCTACAGAAAACTATCGACGCACTAACATTGCAGCTGAGTGGCGAAATCGCTGCCGCTAACTCAGTGAAAATCATTGATGCAGCTAATTTTTATCCAGAAACTCAATTGGCTTACCAAGAGAAGAGCACCAAGTTCGATGACGCGCGGAAAAAATATATTGCATCTTTGAAAAACTGCTTAAACACACTAACTAACAAAAAAGAAAATTTAACGACAAAATTACCCGTGCCTAATTTAAGCGATTTAACCTCTCCCGCTACAACATTGAGCGCAGCATTGGCGGAGTTAATGTAATTTTTTGACACTCAGAATGACCTATTTGATAATTTTCAAATTCTTGCGAATGATTCCAAAAAGAAATTAAGTTACCATCTTGCTGCGTAGATGTTTGCTGATTTTTGCATTTTCGATAGTGAAATTGAGTCTCTGCAGAAACAAGTTGCGCCTATTGATGCGTCAATAAATGCACTTGATGCACAACGTATGGGCTTTGAATCAAAGCTAAAAACTCATGAAGAAGCCGCAAACCGCATTAATGAACTACTGGAAGCTTTTATTGGTCGAAATGACATCAAGCTTCTGTCTAACGACAAAGGTTACATTATTCAAAGGAATGGCGAGCAGGCTGTGAACTTAAGTGAGGGCGAAAAAACGGCTGTGGCGTTTACTTACTTTATTTCAAAAATGGAAGAGCGGGATTTTAATATCGAAGAGAGTATCATTGTTGTTGATGATCCTATCTCGAGTTTAGATTCAAACGCTTTATATTCCGCTGGCGCTTTTATCAGATGCCATTTAGAAAAGGCCAAGCAGATTTTTATTCTTACCCACAATTATCAATTTTTCCGAGAAATATTCGGTTGGATAAGTGGGATTCAAAAGACAATGAATCCGGGCGGAGGCTTATGCTTCAAGTCCTATCTAATGTTGAAATGCGAACATGACCAGCATGGAAACAGAATGAGCATTCCCGCCAAAATTGACGAAATGCTTGAAAAATATGATTCCGAATATGTTTTTCTTTGTAATCAGTTATTCAATGCGCGGGGTAAGGTTAAATATTCAACTAACCCCGATGCGGATCAATTAGCCAAACTTATCGTTCTCCCTAACGTCGGAAGAAAGGTATTAGAGTCTTTTCTGCTATTCAAATTCCCAAATATAGCAAGAAACTCAAATATAAATCTGTTCAATCAAATGAAGCCGCTAGGTATTGATATGGGGATAGAAAAAATAAGTGTTATTGATCGGCTGTTAAATAGAGGATCACATGGCGATGAAACTACCGTAACAACTATCAAAATGCCCGATATGGCTGAAACACCTAAAATTGTAGATTACGTTTTAGAATTCATCGAAAAATGCGATAAAATTCATTACGATCAGCTTTGCGAAGTATTAGGTGTTGTTCAGCCTTCGACTACTCAAGAGAGTTCCATCGCAAAGGCTGGTTAGCAACCTGTTACTGTTCGCACTCTGCTATGGATGTGACACTAAAACTATTAAGAAACGTTCCGGTCGCCGGAGCCCATTTGGCCCGATCAGAATTTTTCGAGGTCGAGGAGGACCGCGCACGAGGCTTCACCCCCATTCATGGGCCGGTGCTTGCCGGCCTGCCCCGTCGTTACAAGTATAGCATGGCCCCTGAAGCACTATATCTACCTGATTTCATTAGATAATAAAAAATTCCAATTTCACTTGTCACGGCGCTTTTCGTGATTATATGATGAATTATGAAGCGGGCCGGGCCCCTCTGGCGTTTAGCGAAGGCAACAGCCTTTTCTGGCGCGATGTCGGACCGCATCGGGAGGATTCCCGGTGTCGGTTCATTTTTTTTGACTGGCACCAGACCTCCAAAACAACTGAAACGGAGGATTAAATGTCAGTTAAGTTCTTCAAGTCCCTTCTCTTCAAATCCGCGCAAATCCAGACGGAGATCGAACGCGAGCAGAACCGCGTCTGGCCGGACTGGATGCGGCTGCTGAAGCTGAAAAAAATACGCCTGTCGATCAAGGACAAGATGCTGCGCCTTGCGCGCAGCCGCCCCGACGCGGCCGCGTATTTCCGCTTCTCGCCCGTTTATATACGCGTGCGAAAAGGCAGGTAACGCCACCACACGGTTTTATCATCATGGCCCTCAACTGCGCTGCGCGTATGACGCGCGGCGCAGCCGAGGCTGCTGAACGCATATACCAGGTTCGCATATGACATTTTTATTCGACTTCATGAACGCCGATTTTCTGGGCCAGCAGGTTTGGCTTTGGTGCCTTTTCATGGGCATCGTCCTGACGCTGCTGGTGCTTGACCTCGGCGTCCTCCACCGGAACAGCAAAGTGATCAGCGCGACGGAAAGCCTGTGGATGAGTGCAGGCTATATCCTTGTGTCCGTGCTTTTTGGCGGCTGGATATGGTGGCATCTCGGCAAAGAGCCGGGCATCAATTACCTGACCGGCTTTTTTGTCGAGAAGACGCTGGCGCTCGACAATATTTTCGTGATCTCGCTTATTTTCTCTTATTTCGCTATCCCGCAGGCCTATCAGCACCGCGTGCTGTTCTGGGGGGTTCTCGGCGTGATCGTCCTGCGCGGCATCATGATCGGCCTCGGCACCGTGATCGTCAGCGAGTTCAGCTGGGTGATGTACTTGTTCGGCGCATTCCTGATTTTTACCGGCATCAAGATGCTCTATGCCTCGGGCCATTCCGGAAACCTCGGCGACAACAAGCTGGTCGCCTTCCTGCGCGCGCGCATGCGGGTGACGAATACCCTGCACGGTGACAGGTTTTTTGTCCGGCAGGCCGCGCCGCAGACCGGAAAAATTTCCTGGTATGCGACGCCGCTTTTCCTTGCGCTGGTGATGGTCGAGTTCGTGGACATTATTTTTGCGGTCGATTCAGTGCCGGCGATTTTCGCGATCACCACCGACCCGTTTATCGTTTACACCAGCAATATCTTCGCAATACTCGGTCTGCGGGCGCTCTATTTCGCCTTGGCTGCGACCATGCACCGCTTCACCTACCTGAAATATGCGCTGTCGGCGGTGCTGATCTTTATCGGCGGCAAGATTTTCTGGAACCAGCTGGTGGGGAAAATGGATCCGCTGCTGTCGCTGTCGATCACGCTACTCATCCTTGCATCCGGCATCGTCTTTTCGATCGTGAAGACGCGCCGGAACCAACCGACAGGAGAAAATAAATGAGCATCATCCAATGCCCGAATTGCCGCGTGGATATGGTGCCGCAGGCGCGCGCAGGCATCGTGATCGACATTTGCCCCGGATGCAAGGGCGTCTGGCTGGACCCCGGCGAGATCGACCTTGTGGAAATGCGGCAAAATCCCGCGAACAGGAATCTGCCGCCCAGCTCCGCCGCCTGCCCGCGCGGGTTCTTGCCACCGGGCGAAAGCGAGCTGAGATTCTGGCGGCGTTTAGGCGGCGCGGAGTAATTCATGACACAGATTGTCTCCTGCCCCGTCTGCAAAGCCCCGATGAAGGAAATCCAGTGGCGGCATGTTGCCATCGACATCTGCACCCGCTGCAAAGGCGTCTGGCTCGACTATGGGGAGCTGGATGCGATCATTGAGACGGCAAAAAACGAAAAATTCAGGCGCGCGACATGAATGCGGGAGGTGCAATATATCGCGCATGAGCCTTGGATCGGGAAACGTTCAGGCCGCCGGAGCCAATTTGCTCCGCACAGATGGGATTTGAAAGTCTGCGTCGTCGCTTTTGTTTCCAGTAAATTCAATTGCTTACGCACTTGAAATTGACAGTTATTATAGAAAATGACATTATCTTGCCGAAGGTGAATGCATTTACAGGACAGCGCGGTTTTACCGCAGTGGTATCGTTTCTCGCCTGTCGGCTTCTGTCGCATTCTCAAAACAGTCACGGACGTCTTTTTAGTTCGAGGTTGTTGTCATGTCCCTTCCCGATCGCGCGCTTCTGAATCTTTTTTCCGACCTTCAATCCGCCGAGGCCGTCAGCGCCGCGCTGGCGAGCGAGGCAGGCCAGAAATGGCTGCTGACGCCGCTGTCGAAAGACGTGCCTGACAGCGCCCTGTCCTACATGGCCGACGGGATGTTCAAAAGCACCTGGCGCGATCCGCACAAGGAATACATGGCGCTTGCGCTCGCCGCCCTCGAACAGGCAGAACCCGACGCCGGAAAACGTGTTGCGCTGCTGACGGCGCGCAACGGGCTGGGCCAGTCGGTCATCCACAAGTCGCTTGAATATGGCGGCAGCCGCGAAGCCTTCGAGCCCGTGCTGGACGCGCTTTACAAATGGGCCGGCACGGAAAACGCCGACCGGATCATGAAAGATATTCTGGCGGAACCGCTGGGCCAGATCGACAAGGGAATTTCCTTTGATTTGCAGAGCGTCCGCAGCATCTTCCCCCATACGTCGCGGGAATTCGCCAAGGTCGATGCGCTGACGACGGACAGTTATCACCCCGTCCCGTCGGCGGCGCTGCGCGAGATGCTTAACGATATCCCCGGCAAGGCGTTTTTCCGCCTGCTGGAAATCCAACTGAAGGGCGGCGAGGCCACGCCGCAGCAAAAAGCGGATGACGTGTTCGCGCTGCTGTCGGTGAAGAACGCGGCAGGCAATACGCCGATGCACCGCGAATGGGTCGTGAGCGACCTGCTCGGCACGCCCACAAGCGCGAACCAATTCACCGACAGGTTGTCGCCCCTGCTCTCCGCCTTCGATCGCCTGCTGGGAACCGATGTCGCTCTGGAACTGACGAAAAAATTGCTGCTGCAGGAAAATGCCAAGGGCCAGCTGCCGCTCGACATCTTCCAGTATCCCAAGCTTCCTACCCGCGATTTGATCATCGACAAGATGCTGCAGACGCTGCGCGCCGAGATGGGCAGCGAGGCGGCGCGACATTCGGACGCAAATAAACGGAACAGGGATTTAGATTTTAGGAAACGTTCAGGCCGCCGGAGCCCATTTGCTCCGCCCAGAAGGTTTCGAGGTCGCGGAGGACGGAGCTCATGGTGTCGAAGCGGGCGTTGGTGAGGCCGGCGCCGGCGAGTTTGTCTTCGTGTTTCTTGTAGAGCTTTGTGATGGCATCCGACAGCTTACGGCCCTTGTCGGACAGTTTCACGCGCACGGAGCGTTTGTCGTGGATCGAGCGTTCCTGCACTAGATAGCCGTTTTCGACCATCTTCTTGACGTTATAGGACACGTTCGAGCCGAGGTAATAGCCGCGCACGGTCAACTCGCCTACCGTCAATTCGTCGGTGCCGATGTTGTGCAGGATCATGCTTTGCACGTTGTTGATGTCGAGGATGTTGGCGCGTTCCAGCTCGACCTTCAGCACATCCAGA
>JAQSWE010000019.1 GCA_029266795.1 Alphaproteobacteria bacterium
GCCGCGGCTGGGAAGTGCTCGCGGGCGGGCCGCTGATCCGCATGGTCTGCGAAACCGCTGCGTCTCTCGACGATACATCAACCGTCCCCGTCACCGGTTTGGGCGCGGATAAATCAGCGGAGATGATCGCGCTCACTACCCTCGCCCGTCCCGGTCCCTTCACCAGCCGTACGCATGAAATGGGCGACTATTTCGGCGTCTATCAGGACAACAAACTGGTGGCGATGTCGGGCGAGAGGATGAAGGTACCGGGATATACCGAGGTCAGCGCCGTCTGCACCCACCCCGATTATACAGGGCGCGGTTATGCGGCGGCGGCGATGCGCGCCGTCATGCGCCGTATCTTTGCACGCGGTGAAACCCCGCTGCTGCACAGCCGCGCTGATAACGCCCGCGCGGTCGCGCTGTACGAACGCCTCGGATTCCGCACCACCTGGGAAGGGCATTTCATCGTCATCCGGCACGAATAATACGGAACCTGTTGGGCCGGGCGCGATTAGCCTTGGGTACGCCTTTTCAGGGAGATCATCATGGCAAACATCGAAAACCCCAATAAATCAGAAGTATCCGACCGCAAAACCCTGCACCTGAACGGCCTCGACTTCGAGAACCTCGAAGCCCAGCCCGAGCCGGTCGACCATGAAAAAGACCGCGCCGCGCAAGAAAAGTTCGAGGGCGATGCCTTTTACGGGTCAGAACGCGGCATCAAGAAAATGGTGAAGGCCGACAAAGTCACCCAGAAATTCGACGAACTGACCAAGGAAGAACGACTGAACCCTGAGATCAACCACGAGCGTAATTTCGACGATATCCACTAAATCTTAATGCCTGAACCGCGCGGTGCGGGGCGCAGACACTTTCCCCTGCGGGCCGTGGCGGAAGGTATCGGCGATGGATGAGAGCGTATCGCGCCGCGCTTTTTCTGCATCTACCATCGCCTGCCGCGCGGCATGTTCGCGCGCATCGAAATAATCCGCGATCGTTTTCACGACATCTGTATATCCGCGCAACGAGGCTGCGGTGAGCGTCGCAGCGCCATCGGAATCGGTGAAGACAGCGCCTTTCTCCATCAAATATTTCAGCATCGCGTTATGCCCCTGCCCGCCTGTCAGCGTGAAGGCGGTATCGCCCGCCGCGCTGCGGGCGTTGATGTCGGCATTTTTATTGAGCAGAGCATCGACAAGCGCGCGGTTATTGCCCGAAGCCGCCATCATGAAGGGCGTAAAGCCGAACTGGTCCGGCTTGTTCACATCCGCGCCGTAATCCACCATACGGGATGCCGCGATAAAAAATCCCTTTTGTGCGGCAAGCAGCAGCGGTGTCTCGCTCTTCTCCGACGTCACGTTGTAATCGACATTCGTGCCCATGAGGTTCAGCAGCTTGCCAGCGCTGATATCCGCATCGCTGCGCTGCAATTCGGCCAGCAGCCGTTCACCCGCCGCGCGGGCGGATTCTGCAGAACTGTTGATAAACGGCGTTGCGGCAGTCACGGCTCTTCATCCGGAATTATTGAACAATCCCGAGATGATACATTAAAATTATGGCAAATGTAAAGTCTTAATCGGCTTTGGCGATGTTGACACCGAAGGGCAGGAAAACATCCTTGCCGCCACGCCGGATCTGCACGAAGAATTTCATGTAGCCTGCATGTTCGGGATGCAGCATGAATTTCAGCGGCGATGCGCTGCGGTCGCTGTCTTTTGACGGCTCTTTGCCCATCGGATGCATATGGGCGACATCGGTCAACCCTTCGTAGAAGCCGACGATATGGCCGTAAGCGCGCATCACGGGCTCGAGATCCTGCAGCGGCTTGCCGTCTTCGCCCGTCAGTTCAACTTCGGCATTTACGGGCGTACCGGCCTTGATCGCCGCATCGGCAAAAGTAACCTTGCCGGTGACACCCGCGGTGCTTGCCTTCAGGGCCGCTGTGCGGTCGGTACAATCCTGCGCGCAAGGGGCCGCGCCCTTCAATTTGACGGGGATCATCTGCGCCCCGTTATTCAGCAGCTTCACATCCGCATAGACCACGTAATTGTGATCGCTTTGGGGCATGAAGGAAAAGTTGTAGCTGCCCGCATCCGCGCCCGCGACGGGATGGACGTGGTGATAATCGACAAGGCTTTCATCGACGACCAGTAAATGGATTTTCTGCGTATGGCGTTCTTCCAGCGCCGCCAGAGACACGGGCATATCGGCCTTGGAAAGCTTCACGGTAAAGGCTCTTTCCTGACCCTTCACCAGCGCATCCGGCGTCACGGTCGCGGTGATGCCCATTTTGTCGAGAGGGGCTTTTTCATGCTCCATGGCGCTGTGGTCTTCCTGCGCGAGTGCGGAAAAGCCGATGATCGCCAGAACGGCAACTAGCGGAATCATGAATTGGAACAGGCGCGAATACATTTGTTTCTCCGTTTGCGACTCTACATAGGGGCAGTATGCCATACCCTGCCTGTGTGTTGATATTGGCCCAAAACAGTCATTTCGTTAATTATTATGGTAATAAAAATTAATATATATGTGCCGCAATATCAGGGGGCTGGCAGGTGGGGACGGCAATACGCAAAAGGCGAGGTGGACAAGTTCTTTTCGGGGGCTATATCCTCTCCCGTGACGACCGCGAACGCGGCGTCGTTGAGCAACCCAACATAAGGATAATTGCCATGACCAGCCAAGAACAACTGAAAAAAGACGAAAAAAGAAGAGACCATGGGCTCCTGCAGCTCGACCAAAGAAAAGTCGGGCTCCTGCGGCGGCTAAGCTGATCGCTTTGACGTGATTTCAAGAAGCCGGACTGATGAAGTCCGGCTTCTTTCTTTTTCGGGGAACGATCTCTCGCCCCCGCCGTTGGGATGGTGTCAACGTGTGCAAAAAGCCCGTATTACAAGGGCAAAAGGGAGGAATCATGCAACCCATCAAGCGCGATGAAGTAAAACATCTCATCGATGCCGGCCTCGACGTCGCCATCATCGAAGCCCTGCCGAAATCGGAATTCGAAACCGGTCACCTGCCGGGCGCACTATCCATGCCGCTCGAAACGCTGGCGAAAGAAGCGCCGCAACAACTGCCCGACAAGTCCCAGAAAATCGTCACGTATTGCCAGAGCGCCGATTGCGCCGCATCGACCAAGGCCGCCGAAATCCTCGAAGGTCTCGGCTATACCGATGTGTCCGATTACGTGGAAGGCAAGGACGACTGGAAAGCCGCCGGCTACCGCATGGAGGGGGCGCCGAAGGAATATGACGAAAACGTCCCTCATGACAGCATGGAAGACGGCCCCGGCATCGCCGATGCCGTATCGCACCGCACGGTCGAGGATCTCGAAAGCCTCGCCGCAGACTACCAGAAAGATTTCAGCTGAGATCACCAAAGTGGACGCGAGATTTAAAATACGCGCACCGCATTGATGATAGGGAAGCCGGGCTTGCAGCGCCCGGCTTCCTGCATTTGGGGGCATCTTGCACTCCCCTGCCCGCACGCCTATCATGGTTGCATCCACAGAAGGAAAGCCCATGACCGAAGTTTCGCAGAAACTCACGCGCGCATTATTGTTTGCCGCCAAGAAGCATACCGACCAGCGCCGCAAGGGCGAACGCTCCGAGCCCTATGTCAACCACCTGATCGAGGTCGCCGACCTCGTCGCACAATTCACCGACGGCAAAAATGCCGATGTGCTCTGCGCCGCCGTGCTGCATGACACGATCGAGGACACCGACACGAAATACGAAGAACTGGTGAAGGAATTCGGCCAGAACGTCGCCGATATCGTGCAGGAATGCACCGATGACAAATCACTGCCCAAAGCCGAACGCAAGCGTTTGCAGGTCGAACACGCGCCGCATAAATCGGACGCGGCAAAGCTGGTCAAGACCGCCGATAAAATCTCCAACCTGCGCGCCATCCTCGACTCCCCGCCGCCCGACTGGAGCCTTGCGCGCAAGCAGGAATACTTCACCTGGGCCAAGAACGTGGTCGACGGGCTGCGCGGCGCCAATGCTGGGCTGGAAGGCGAATTCGACAAGGTCTATGCGAAGGGCGCGCAGAAGTTCGGAATAAAGCCTTAACCCGGCATTATTACGGCTGCTTTACGATCTCGGGCTTGCCGTTCCCGATCAGCGAATGACGGGCGCTCCAGTCGACGTATTTATCGAAAGGTTTCTGCATAGCGGGCGGCAGGGTTTTCGCATCCGCCAGCGTCTGGATAAAATTGCGCTGCCCCGGCATGTTGCCGAGGAAGGCATAAACCAGCGCGATGGACAGCATGAAACCCAGCAGGATCGAAAACGGTTTCAGCGGGATGTGAAAGCGGCTTTGCGGATCGACCTTGAAGGTGCCGACCACCACCAGCAGCGACAAAATCGACATGATCACCAGCAAGGTGATATTCAGGGTGCCCTTCAAATGGATGCAACGGTCGGCCACGAAGACGAGCGCGCCGTAAAATGCGCCCATCGACAGACTGCGCAGATGCGCCTTGGCCGTACCCATTGGCAACTCCCGTAACGAAACGCTTAGCCCGTTTTTTCGAGACGCTTGCGCAGGTTGGGATCGAGGATCGCCTTGCGCAGGCGCAGGGTTTTCGGGGTCACTTCCACCAGTTCGTCATCGTTGATGAAGGTGATCGCCTGTTCCAGCGTCAGGATGCGGGGCGGGATCAGCTTGGTCGAGTCGTCGGAGCCGGAGGCGCGGACGTTGGTCAGCTTTTTGCCGCGCAGGATGTTGACGGCCAAATCGTTGTCGCGGTTGTGCTCGCCGACGATCATGCCTTCATACACTTTCGTGCCGGGCATCACCATGATGACGCCGCGCTCTTCCAGTTTCCACAGGTCGTATTCGGTCGCTTCGCCGGTGTCCATCGCCAGCAGCACGCCGACGCGGCGGCCTTCGACGTTGCCCTTGAACGCGCCGTAGCCGTGGAACAGGCGGTTGATGATGCCCGTGCCGCGCGTGTCGGTGAGGAATTCGCCGTGATAGCCGATAAGGCCGCGGGTGGGGGCGATAAAGGTCATTTTGACTTTACCGGCGCCCGACGGTGCCATCGACATCATCTCGCCCTTGCGGATCGCCATTTTCTGAACGACCGTGCCGGAATGTTCCTGATCGACGTCGATCACGACTTCTTCATAGGGCTCCAGCTTTTCGCCGGTTGCTTCGTCGGTTTTATACAGCACGCGCGGGCGGCCGATCATCAGCTCGAAGCCTTCGCGGCGCATGGTTTCGATCAGGACCGACATCTGCAACTCGCCGCGGCCGAAGACTTCGAACGTGTCCGAGGTCTGGCCGTCGAGGACTTTCATCGCGACGTTGCTTTCCGCTTCCTTGAACAGGCGCTCGCGGATCATGCGCGAGGTTACTTTCGTACCTTCCGTGCCGGCGAAGGGGCCGTTGTTGACGGCGAAGGACATGGAAATGGTGGGCGGATCGATCGGAATAGCCGGCAGGGCTTCGGTCACGACAGGGTCGCAGACCGTGTTGGTGACGGATGTTGCCTGCGTCATGCCGGCGATGGAGATAATGTCGCCTGCATGTGCCTCATCCAGCGGCTCGCGCTCGATGCCGCGGAAGGCGAGGATTTTCGAGGCGCGGAAGTTTTCCACCGCGCTGCTGTCAATCGCGAGCGATTTCAGCGCCTGGTTGGTTTTCACGGAACCCGCGGTGATGCGGCCCGTGACGACGCGGCCCAGATAGGGGTTGCTTTCGATCATGGTGACCAGCATCGAAAAGGGCTTGTTCTCTTCCACTTTCGGCGGCGGCACGTATTCGCAGATCAGGTCGAACAGGGGGGCGAGGTCTTTTTGCTCGCCGCCCAGCGTCTTGGACGCCCAGCCCTGACGGCCGGATGCATAGAGGATGGGGAAGTCGAGCTGTTCGTCGGTTGCTTCCAGCGCGACGAAAAGGTCGAACACTTCTTCATGCACTTCGTCGGGGCGCGCATCGGGGCGATCGACCTTGTTGATAACGACGATCGGCTTTAGGCCCAGTTTCAGCGCCTTGCCCGACACGAATTTGGTCTGGGGCAGCGCGCCTTCGGCAGCGTCCACCAGAATGACAACGCCGTCCACCATCGAGAGAATGCGTTCGACTTCGCCGCCGAAATCCGCGTGGCCGGGGGTGTCGACGATATTGATGCGGGTATCTTTCCACATCAGGGACGTGACCTTCGCAAGGATCGTGATGCCGCGCTCTTTTTCGAGATCGTTGGAGTCCATGACGCGCTCGGCGACTTTTTCGTTGGCGCGGAACTGGCCCGACTGGCGGAGAAGAACGTCAACGAGGGTTGTTTTCCCATGGTCGACGTGTGCGATGATGGCAATGTTGCGAAGCTTGTTGGTCATATTTTTCCGCCCTGAATCGGTTTGAATCGTTTATTCTTGTTTTGTTGCGCTGCATCCTATTGAAAAATCGTTATTTTTCAATATGTTTTTGGTCAAGCGTTCGACATAATACACGAATCCTTAATTATGTATAGTATAATATAGGCTCGGATGATTCCACGTGGAGTTTCAGGCGGTTATAAAACGCCTTTTATTGAATGACCGGTGCGATGGCGACAACCGATAACAAAGAGCCGCATAAAAAAGGCCAGCTGAGCGCGATATGGCGCAAATTCGCGGTCTCGACTGCGCTTGCGACCGTGCTGCTGGGCGGCATGACGCCTGCTGCCGCACAAAACGGTCCTCCTACGGCGCCAAATGGCAAAGCTGCGGCTGTTGTTGACCAAGCCCCGCCCGACCTGCGCGAATTTGAATACCGGATGGAAGTGCGCATGGCGCTGATCGGGGCCGCGCGCGACGAATTCATGGCCTCCAAAATCCAGACGGGTGACGCCTATTCCCGCGACCTGAGTGTGCTGGGCAACCGTCTGACCTTGAGCCTCCAGCACATGCAGGGGCTGCATGACCGCGTGGTGCTGCTCGACCCTGCCCGCTTCGATGCCGGCAGCGCGCTAGGCCTGCCGCCCGTTGCCGTCATCCAGATGATGCTGGGAGAGCAGGAGGTGGAGATGGGACCCGCCCGCGCCCGCATTGTGGCGGGCAGCATGGCCAGCTATCACAAATTCGCCTTCGGCCTCGTCAAGACCCAGAACCCCTCCGCCTTCATCAATATGACGGGGGCTTCGGGCGAGGCTTGCGTGGTTGTGCCGTCCTCACGCCATGCCCTGCCCTTCCACCTGCCCGGCATGACGCTGCATCAGAAGGTCGCCTTCGTGAATACGCACGAGGCATGGCACTGCCTCGACAGCCGCTATCCCATGCATGGGTTCAACGAAGAGGCGATGGACAAGGAAATGAAGAAGCCCAACGCCGCCCGCAACAACCCCATCGTCAGGGAATATATCGCCACACGTTATAATAAAGAGTCACTGGCCGATGTCGGCGGCCTCGGCGACCTGATCCGCAGCGGTAAGGCCGACCTGTCGGCCATCGACGCCGTATCGAACTGGCGGAAACGGGAGCTGGGCGACGTGCTGCACTTCTCGCCCCCTGTACTGACGGAGCTGAAAAGCCGCATCGTCAAAATGGGCCTGCCCGCCTTCCGCGCGCTGAACGACACACAGGCGCAGGCGCTCTATTTCTCCGTCATGGATGCCAAGGAGATGACTGCCAGCATCGTGGGCTATACCGTGATGCTGGAGGACGCCAAAACAGCCGGCCAGAAACGCGCCCTGGGCATTCTGGCGGGCCGCGATCCCGATTTTATCCGCGCGCAGGAATTCCGCCGCGTCTATGTCGCCGCCGAACAGGCCGCGAAACGCGCGCCCAAGGGCGACGCCCCGCTGACGGCACAGGAGAAGGCGGGGTTGGCCAAGGTACGCGCTTGGAACGCCAGCGCCATGCTGCAGGAGCGCGCCTTCGCCCTCTATGGCAAGATCACGCCCCAGACGATGATCGGGGCCTATGGCGCGCTGCAGACGGCCCTGATGGACGGCATCGCCCAACAGCCCGACAACGCCGCGCTGCCCGTGCTGATGACCAAGCTGCAGCAGACCTACCTGAACGATGTGCGACGGATTGATTATGTCGCGGCGAACGCGCGCCACGGCCTCGACATCACGGCGGTGGAGCCTGTGCTGAAAAATATCCAGAAGCCGGGAGTGGTTCCCGCACCGCGCCAGATGCAGCAAAAACCGTCGTGGTAGAAGGCGGCCAAGCCGCAGATGAAGATTTTGTAACACGATGTGAGAGCCCTGAAGGGGCTGAATTTTCAAATTTTCTTTACATTGAATCGAATCAACCTATAACGTTAATTATGAGGGCACGGCAGCGAACGATTCGCGTGCGGTTATCTCATGACAGCCCGCAGGAGGGTTTCATGAAATGGAAAAATTCGACGGCCCCGAAGACGTAGTCCGCCAGCGACGCCCGAACATTCCCGTGACCTGTTTCCGCCCCGCCGCCTTGCAGACCTCTGCCAAGTGGTTTCTGGACAATTTCCCCGGCAAGGTGCTCTACGCGGTCAAGGCGAACCCCGCCAAATACGTGCTTGCAGGCCTGCGCGACGCAGGCGTCAAGCATTTCGACGCGGCCTCCATTCCCGAAATCCAGCTGGTGAACGAAATCGCCCCCGGCTCCCATATCGCCTTCATGCATCCGGTGAAAAGCCGCCATGCGATCGAGCAGGCGTATTTCGATTTCGGCGTCCGCGACTTCTCCTTTGACTCGGTCGAGGAGCTGGAGAAAATCATCGCCTGCACGGGCAAGTCGAAAGACCTCGGCCTATGCCTGCGTCTCGCCGTCCCTAACACCTCGTCGGAGCTGCCGCTCGCCGGCAAGTTCGGCTGCCTGCCGGAAAAAGCGCCGGAGGTGCTGAAACTCGCCCGCAAGCATGCCAAGCGCCTCGGCATCTGCTTCCATGTGGGTTCGCAAACGATGGACCCCGCCGCCTATGTCGCGGCGCTGAACATCGTGGGCGGCATCCTGCGCGCGATCCCCCGCACCCGCGTCGACATCATCGACATCGGCGGTGGCTTCCCGTCGATCTACCCCGACATGGCGCCCCCGGCGCTTGCAGATTACAAACACGCCATCGAAAGCGGTTTCGACCGCCTTCCCCACCCGGACCGCTACGAGTTCTGGTGCGAACCCGGCCGCGCGCTTGTGGCCGAGAGCGCATCCGTCGTCGTCAAGGTGGAACTCCGCAAGGACGATGTGCTGTACATCAATGATGGTACCTATGGCAGCCTGTTCGACGCAGGCCACCTGGGTTTCCGTTACCCGGTTCGTCTCATCCGTCCGACGCCGGGAGGCACCAGTGCGCCGCACAAGGGTTTCCGTTTCTACGGGCCCACCTGCGACAGCATTGACTACATGCCTGGCCCCTTTTACCTGCCGGAAGACGTCCGGGAAGGGGATTACATCGAGATCGGCCAGCTCGGCGCCTATGGGAACACCATGCGTACCGACTTCAACGGCTTTTCGGCCCATGAAGTCGTGTCCGTCAAAGCCCCGCCGCTGGTCACGCTCTACGATGACGCGCTGGAAACGACGGATTCAAACGAACTCTGCGTGACGGGATAATTTTCGCCACAAATTGACCGCGTAAAACCCTTTTCAGGGCCACTCCTTAATATTAAGGAGCGGCCTGAAACGCGCAGGGCAGATTGATAAAAAAGGACTACCAACATGAAAAGCAACCTGAAATCCGTGAAAGCGAAGCCCCACCCGAAAAGCAACCGCAAGGCGGCGCTGCTGAACACGCCGATCGAGCATATCGACATCAAGAAATTCGATGCGCGCCCGATCATCGATGGCATGGGCAAGATGTCCTTCACCTCGCGCGACCTCTCCCGCGCGACCGACATTTTCAACACCATGCTGCAGGACAAATCTGCAACCTCCATCCTGACGCTGGCTGGATCCACCTCCGCCGGCGGCTGCATGGACCTTTACACCGAGATGGTGAAAAGCAACATGGTCGATGTGATCGTCGCAACCGGCGCCTCCATCGTCGATATGGACTTCTTCGAGGCGCTCGGCTTCAAGCATTACCGTGCCGACAGCCAAGTTGACGACCGCGAATTGCGCGATCTCTACATCGACCGCATTTACGACACCTATATCGATGAAGAAGACCTGCAGGCGGTTGACCACACGATTTTCGAAATCGCCCAAAGCCTCGAGCGCCGCCCGTATTCGTCGCGCGAATTCATCTGGGAGATGGGCAAGTACCTGACGAAAAAAGCGAAGAAGAAAAACTCGCTGATCGCGGCGTGCTATGAGCACGGCGTGCCGATCTTCTGCCCGGCTTTCGTTGACTCTTCCGCTGGTTTCGGCCTCGTGCTGCACCAGAAGAAGAACCCGAAGAACTATATGTGCATCGACGCGGTCGCGGATTTCCGCGAACTGACCGACGTGAAAATCGCAGCCGGCACCACCGGCCTGCTGATGATCGGCGGCGGCGTACCGAAGAACTTCACGCAAGACACGGTCGTCTGCGCGGAAATTCTCGGCCATAAAGATGTCGATATGCACAAATACGCCGTGCAGATCACCATCGCCGATGTGCGCGACGGCGCCTGCTCCTCCTCCACGCTCAAAGAAGCATGCAGCTGGGGTAAAGTGGACGTGGCGCTCGAGCAGATGGTCTTCGCGGAAGCAGGCTCGGTCATGCCGCTGCTGGCATCCGATGCTTACCATCGCGGTTACTGGAAAAAACGCCCGCGCCGCAACTGGAACAAGCTGTTCAAGTAACATCTTGTCATCCCGACGGAGCATAGCGACGAGGGATCTTTGCCGGAATGGTAAAGATCCCTCACTCCGTTCGGGATGACATTTTCATTTAAGGATTAAAAAATGGCACAATTCAATGTCCGCGCCCTCGGCGTCCTGATGAACGACGACGGCCATGTGCTGCTGCTGAAACGCGCGCCCGCGCCCGGATCCGAATTCATCGGCTGGGAATTCTGCGGCGGCGGCGTGGAGCATGGCGAAGCGCCCGAAGATGCGCTTGCCCGCGAATACAAGGAAGAAACCGGCCTCAAGGTCGACGTCATGCAGATTTTCAACGCCCGTACCGGCAAACGCGAAGGCCAGCCGCTGCTGAACCTCGCCTATCTCTGCCGGCCGCTTGGCGAAAACGTGAAGCTGACGCCGGAACATAGCGATTTCGTCTGGGTGCCGATCGAAGACCTCGACACCTATGACCTCGGCCCCCATGTCAATCTCGACCGCGACGCTTTTCTTGCGATTTCTAAGGGCAGCGGGATGATCGACGACCAGTAGGGCTTGAAAACGCCGGATGAACGGCTATTGTCTCAAGCAGAATTTTGAAAGGAACATACCATGCAATTCATGAAACCCGCCGACGGCTTTCTCGGCCTTGAAAAAGCGGATGCGGTCAGCGTCG
The DNA here is from genome assembly GCA_029266795.1 of Alphaproteobacteria bacterium. Taxonomy (GTDB): domain Bacteria; phylum Pseudomonadota; class Alphaproteobacteria; order Micavibrionales; family UBA2020; genus JAPWJZ01. The sequence goes on from JAQSWE010000019.1 coordinate 11,341, forward strand.
ATAACGCGCAAGTCGTCGTCATCCCCTTCGGCCTTGAAGCTTCCGTATCCTACGGCAGCGGCACCGCGAAAGGCCCCGCCGCGATGATCGAAGCCTCGCATCAGGTTGAACTATTCGACGACGAATTCTGGAGCGAGCCGTTCCGCGAATACGGCGTTGTGACCGCGAAGCCCGTAAAAATTTCCAAATCGGTCGAAACCGCGCTGGAACAGCTGGATGCGCAAGTCGAAGAAGTTTTGGCGATGGGCAAATTCCCCTTCGTCTTCGGCGGCGAGCATTCGATTACGGCGGGCGCAATCCGCCCCTATGCGCGCAACTTCAAGGATGTGGCCGTCCTGCATTTCGACGCCCATGCCGACCTGCGCGACGGATACCACGGGGAGCATTATTCCCACGCCTCCGCCATCTGCCGCACGATGGACCCGGCAAATGTCAGCGTCTATTCCTTCGGCATCCGCAATATTTCCTCCGGCGAAATCCCGTTTCTTGAAAAGAACAAGAAACGCCTGAAAATCTACTGGGCGCGCGAAAAGCACCTGTGGGACATGAAGGAGATCGTGCGCAACTTCAAGGGCAAGAATGTCTATGTCACTTTCGACATCGACGCGTTCGATGCCAGCCTGATCCCCGCGACCGGTACGCCGGAGCCGGGCGGATTGTTCTGGGACGAAGCCGTCAACATCATCCGCGAAGTCGCGAAGGTCTCGACCTTCATCGGCGCGGATGTCAACGAACTCGCGCCCAAGCCCAATATGCACGGCTGTGACTTCCTTGCCGCCAAGCTCGCCTATAAAATCATGAGCTACGCATTCCTAGCGAAAAAAGTGAAAACGCGCACGAAAAAAGTCGCGTAATCACTCTCATTTCTTGCGAAAGAACGGCAGGCGGTCGGAGATTTCCTCAGGATCCTCAACGATGTAGGTGCCATCCCCGTCCCGCCCGCTAAGGGTTTTATGGGTGGTGGAATAGCGCTGAACACAGCGTTTGAAAGCTTCGGGATTATCGCTTTGCATCTGCGGAATTTTTAAATTCCGGCTTGCGAGGTCAGGATACATCTTTGATAATCTTGCTTTCAGGTCTTTCGGCATATAAGAAAACTTGATCAGAGATGCGCTTTTCCCCAACCCCTGCCGGATGGTGAGCGGGCGAATTCCTTTTATAAAGACGAGATCATTGGGCCCGATATCGAATCCAATGTTTCCGCAACTGGCACTGTCATAAACTGTGTCGATATGACTTTCGACGCCGATATTCCAGCTATGCAGGTCATAATGACCGGGCGGCAAGCTGGAATAGGCATATGGACTGGTTGGTTTAAAAAGAAGGTCGCTGTTTCCGATTAGGTATTTTTTCCCTGTCTCGCGATTTTTAAAGAATGCGCGTATATGAAGGCTCTGTTCTAGCATCCTCGTCTTGTTTAGAGGCGTCATACGGTACGGGGTGTACTCAATGTAAGATGCATAAGTAACAACAGCGCCTTTACCTTGTTTTGAAAGATCTTCGTCCAGCATATTGCCGCAACCGGCAAGCGTGAACAGCAGCACCGTCGCTAAAAGAGGAAACAATACCTTCATGGGGGTAAACCTTCTGTTATTTTCTGAAAGACCTATCGGCAATTGCCTATTGCCTTCGACTACGAGAATCATATAGAAACCTCTCTTCCTTGAAAAGGTGGCACATGCATCCCTGCGGCATCGATTTCGGCACGTCGAATTCTGCGATTGCGCTGGGCGATAAGGATGGCGCGCGCCTGTTGAAGGTCGAGGGTGACAGCGACACGCTGCCGAGCGCGATTTTTTACGCGGCCAATACGCCGCATCCTGCCTTTGGACGCGCCGCGCAGAAATTGTTCTTTGAAGGCGAAGAAGGCCGCTTCATGCGCAGCCTGAAGCGTATCCTCGGCACCTCGCTGATGAACCAAGGCACGCTGGTTAATGGCCGGATGCGCGCCTTTGACGGGATCATCGGCAATTTCATCGGCCATATCAAAGCGACTGCCGAAAAACAGCTGAACCATGAACTGACCCATGCCGTCATGGGCCGCCCCGTGCATTTCATCGACGGCGACAAGGATGGCGACGCGCGGGCGGAATCCGAATTACAGCGCATCGCCGCCGCTGCCGGATTCAAGCATATCGCTTTCCAGTTCGAGCCCGTCGCGGCGGCCTTCGCACATGAAGTGAAGGTGACAACCGAGAAACGCGCGCTTGTGGCCGATATCGGCGGCGGCACGTCGGATTTCACGGTCATCAAGGTATCCCAAAAATACATCAACCGGGCCGACCGCACGCAGGACATCCTCGGCCATTCCGGCGTGCGCATCGGCGGCAACGATTTTGATAAATCGTTAAGTCTCTCCAGCTTCATGCCCGCTTTCGGCTATCGCAGCACCTATGGCGAAAAACGCTTCGACGTGCCGCTGTCGCCGTTCCACGACATGTCGGAATGGTCGAAGGTGAACTTCCTCTACACGCCGAAGGTAAAGAAAGACATGCGCGATATCCTGTCGGAATCCCACGCGCCGAAACGTTTCGCGCGTTTTGTGAACGCGCTCGAACACGAACTCGGCCACCGCATCCTGTCATCCGTTGAATCCGCCAAGATCGATTTGACGAATAGCGACAGCACAACCTCGGAATTGGGATTCATCGAAAACGGGTTCAAGCTGGATGTGCAGCGCGAGGTGTTCAACACCGCGATCACCAGCCATGTCGACCGCATTTCTGAATCGATCACCGAATGTTTGACAACTGCGGGCCTCACCGATGACGACATCGAAATCATCATCCTGACCGGCGGCCCGACAGAAACGCCTCTGCTGAAACAGGCTATCTGCTCCCGCTTTCCCAACGCGGAGCTGTCGGAGGATAACAAGCTGTCCTCCGTCGCGCTCGGCCTCGGCTATGACAGCCAGCGTAAATTCGGCATTTGAATCAATGTGATATATTTCGTTGACGATGCACGTATCCTTCCCTTATATTCACGGTTATGACAAGTAAACACGCGAAGATATTTACCACTCTCGCCACCACCTCGGCGCTGGCGCTGGGATTTCTTGCGGCATCGGTTCGCCCGATGCGCGCGCAGAATGCTGTCGTGCCGCAAGCGATCGTCCAGACAATTCCGCAAACCGCGCATAGCTATTGGAAACACCCCGAATATGACGGCGTGATCGACCTGTGGACGGATTCAACCGGCATCCAGTTCCGCATCCACGCGCTCAACCCCGAAAATGACAAAGTGCGCAACCTTGTCGCGGGCTATGTAAGCAAGGATAAATCAAAGCTGACGCCCGCCGATTTTGAAAAGGCGCTCGATTACCGGGCGCAACTGCGCGACATGAAAAACATGGGCAATGGCCGCTGGCAGGGAAAAATCTGGATCGAGCAGCGGAAAGAGGCTTTCGGCTTCGACATCCAGTTGCCGCAGGGCGATCAGAAGAACTTGAAAATCCGCGGCTATGCGATCAGCGGCTGGAAAAAGGTCATCACGCTTGGCGGTCTTGTGGGTAAGACGCTTGAATTCACGCCGGCCGAAAATCCCCCTGCGCGCGGATTGATGAACGCGCCGAAGGTTTATGCGGATAGCACAGCAAACCCTGCGCTGAAACGCTAGATCACCATTTCTTGAAGATAAAGAACGCCGCCGCCACAATCAGCGCGAAGCCGACGAGGTGGTTCCACTTGATCGGCTCGTTCAAATACCAGACCGAAAAACCGGAAAACACGACCAGCGTGATGATTTCCTGAATGGTTTTCAGCTGCGCCGCATTGAAGATGGAACTGCCCATCCGGTTCGCCGGCACCTGAAGGCAATATTCGAAAAACGCGATACCCCAACTGACAAGGATGACGATCCAAAGCGCGGTTTCCTTATGCTTCAGGTGGCCGTACCACGCGAATGTCATGAAGACGTTGGAGGCGAACAATAGGGCGATGGTTTTGAGGGCGACGTCCATGGCTTTTCCTTACGAAGCGATTTTCTTGTTCCAGTAATAAGACACGATGCCGAGGATGAAGTTGGTGATGAGCAGCGCGGCAAGGATACCGCTGAAGCCCATCTTCGCCTGCAGCAGATAGGCGAGCGGCACATAAATCACAAAAGTCTTGAGCAGGATCAGCGTCGTCGCGGGCAGCGGCTTACCCATCGCATTAAGCGCGGCGTTCGACACCACCAGCACGCCCAGCGCCCCATAGCTGATCGGCACCCAGTGCAGGTATTGCGCGGTGTAGGCGATGACTTGCGCGTTGGAATCAAAAAATGTCGGGATCTGGTAGGCGAAAATCCACAACCCCGCCGCGATGCCCAAGCCCCAGATCAGCGAATACTTCGCGCCCGTCGCGGTCGCCTGCTGGATGCGTCCGTAGTTTCCCGCGCCGTAATTCTGGCCGGTGAAAATGGCAATCGCCGCGCCCATGGAATAGAACAGCAGCGTCGCCATGCTCTCGATCCGCGTCGCAACGCCGAGCGCCGCGACGGCTTCCTTGCCGAACTGCGCCGCCATCCACGTGATGATGGCGGCGGAAATAGGCGCAATCTGGTTGCTGACGATCGACGGTACCGCCACATGCAAAATCCGGCCCCATGATTTCAGCAGGTCGGGATGGATGATGGGATGCGTCAGAATTTTCTTTTTGAAAATCAGGAAGTACATCGACACGCAGCAGGTCAGGTAATAGGAGCAGACCAGCGTCGCCGCTGCCCCCGCCAGTTTCCATTCGGGAAACGGCCCCCAGCCGAAGATGAAGAACGGATCGAGGATGATGTTGGTGACGGCCAGCAGCGTCATCATTTTTGACACGAAATGCGTATCCCCCGTCGCGCGGATGCAGGCATTGCCGACCATCAAAATCCCGAGGAACGGCAAGCCGCAATACCAGATCATCATATAGCGATGAATCAAGGGCATCAGGTCAGGCGTCGCGCCCATCAGTCGGAAGATCGGGTCGATGAACAGCATACCAAGGATGGCGGCGACCACGACGCTGACGACCGTCAGGCTGAGCGCGTCGGTTGCCATACGGCGCACCTTTTCAAAATCGCCCTCGCCATAGACGCGCGCGATCACCGATGTCGTGCCGACCGATGTGCCGAAGACAATGCCCATGAAGAACATCAGCACAGGGATGGTGAAGCCCAGCGCCGCAAGATACTGCGTGCCGAGCCGCGAGATAAACCATGCGTCGAACACCGAAAAGCTGGTCATCGCCAGCATGCCCCAGGCAAGCGGGAGCGTCAGGCGCCTGATATGCGCGCCCGGATCGCCCTCCAGCAGCGTGGGTCTGGTGTTCAAGGTTTAGCCCCGCTTATGCCTTCAGTTTCTGCAAGGTTTTCACGAGATCCTGCGCGATGCCCGCAACGCCTTTGGCGAATTTTTCGTCCTTCAGCGTGCCGTCGTCGTTGAATGCCCCGCCTGCGCCGCCCACCGCCTGCATACGCGGCAGGACAGTCACATTGATGTTCATCAGCAGTTCGCGCAAGGCGTAGAGCCCGCGCAATCCGCCGAGCGCACCGGGCGACGCCGCCATGATGCCCGCGTATTTTCCTGCGAATGCAGCGGCGGAACCTTCGCCCGCTTCCGTCGGACGGCTCGCCCAGTCGATGGTGTTTTTCAGCACGCCGGAATAACCGCTGTTGTATTCGGGTGATGCGATGATGTAGCCATCCGCTTCCTTCACCAGCTTCTTGAACTCGAGCGCCTTGGGCGGCAGGCCGGAGGCGGATTCATCGTCGCCGTCATACAGCGGCATCGGGTAATCCTTCAGGTCGACCAGCGTCACATCGGCGCCCCCATCACCCGCCGCTTGCGCGGCGAGTTTTGCGAGTTTCTTGTTGAACGAGCCTTCGCGCGTTGCCCCGGCGAAAACGAGGATTTTTGTTTTTGTGGCCATAGTTATTGTTTCCTTTTGTTAACGGGGCAGTTCGAACACGAGCAGTTCGGATTTTTCGGTCGCTTTAATATCCGCCTTGCCGGCTTCATTATCAAGCCCGAGCGCATCGCCCTGCTCCAGAGTTTTGCCTAGCAGTTCCGCAGAACCGCGCGCCATCTGGAACCAGTATTTGCGGTCCGGCTTCATTTCCAGAGAAACGCTTGCGCCCGCATCCATGCGCGCAACCCAGAGCTTTGCATCCTGCTTGATGACCAGCGAGCCGTTTTCGCCATCGGGCGACACGACCAGCCGCAGCGCATTCTGCATCTCCGCCGGATTGAACGTGGTTTGCTGGTAACCCGGTGCCGTACCCGCAACATTGGGCATGATCCAGATTTGCAGCAGGTGGACGTCTTCATTCTCCGACGGGTTCTTCTCGCTGTGGAGAATCCCCTTGCCGGCGCTCATCAACTGCACATCGCCGGGGCGGATGATGCCGCCATTACCGAGGCTGTCCTTATGCTCCAGAGAGCCTTCCAGGACATAGGTCATGATCTCCATATTCGCGTGCGGATGGGTGTCGAAACCCGTACCGGCGCGAACCACGTCTTCGTTGATGACACGCAGGGGGCCAAAGCCCATGTTGCGGGGGTCATAATATTCGCCGAAGGAGAAGCTGTGGAAGCTTTGCAGCCAGTAAGTGCTTGTTTCTCCACGGTCATTTGATTTTGTGATGTTCATCATGTTACACCAACCTTTCTATCTATCAATATATCTGTTCGTTAAAAAAGCGGAATACTAGAAAATTGTCATTTATATTTCGATTTATTCGACTAACATGAATTATGGACAGATTGGCCAATATCCTCGCTTTCGTGACGGTCGCCGAGACCAATAGCTTCGCCGAAACGGCGCGGCGGCTGAACATCGCCAATTCGGTCGTCAGCAAACGCATCAAGGATCTCGAAGGTTATCTTGGCACCCGCCTGCTCCAGCGCACGACGCGGCATGTGGCGCTGACCGATGCGGGATACCAGTATTTCGATCATGCACGACGCATCATCCACGAACTCGCCGAAGTCGAAGAGAACCTGCGCTATCAAAACGAAAACCCCGTCGGCGATGTTCGGGTGAGCGCACCTGTGACTTTCGGCACGAAATTTCTCGGCCCCGCGATTGCGTCGTTCCTCGACAAATATCCCGATGTCGGCGTACGGCTGTTCCTCGGCGATCGTTCGGCGGAGTTGACGCAGGAGGATTTCGATCTTGCCATCCGCATCGGCGATATTGCCAACACCTCATTGGTGGCGCGCAAACTGGCGGAAAGCAGGCGCGTAACAGTGGCGAGCCCCGCTTACTTAGATAAACACGGGCGGCCCGAAAAGCCGCAGGACCTGTCTCAGCACAACTGCATGGTTTATAGCGGCGTCAATGACGGCAAGGCCTGGGGCTACCGCATCAACGGGCGCAAGCATCTGCAGCCGGTGGCGGGACGTTTTTCCAGCGACAACGGCACGCTGCTGCTGGATGCCGCCTTGCGCGATTGCGGCATCACCGTGCTTCCCAGCTTTATCGTCGGCAACCATGTGAACAATGGCGAGCTGGAAATATTGCTGGAGGAATACGAGGAAGAACCGATGCTGATCCAGGCCGTCTATGTGCCGCAGCGCCACCTCAGCGCCCGCACCCGCAAATTCATCGACCATCTGGTCCAATATTTCGCAGCCTTTTCAGGGTAATGGTGGCAGTTGACTCCATGTGAATAATTGCCATAAAATGGCATATTCTCAGGAGTATATAAAATGACCCGCCTTGACCAGTTCATGCAGAACGCGCGCGACATCGTTGATGCGTCGCCCCATGTGTCGATCGACCGCGAAAAACTGCACGGCGTGGCGGCAAGTTTCAAGCAGGCCGGCGCCCCGCCCGCATGGAACAATTACATCAGCGACACCGCAAAGCAGGACCCGTTCGACGCCACGCGGGTGCTGTTTGAAATGGCGCTGATCTGCGCGCAACAGGGCGGCTTCATCACTCCCGACGCAAACGGCTTACCGCAAAAATGGAACATCAACGGCTCCGGCGCCGCCCAAGATGGACGAGCTGCGCACCGCGAAAATCATTCCCGGCATCGATTTCACCGATGCCGCGCAGGTGAATGCGAAAATGGCGCCGCTGCTCAATGACGCACCGATGGCGCAGGAACGACTTGCCATGTTCCGCGAATTCGCCGACCCTGCCGCCTATGCCGCGCTCGATAAAATCGTGAAGGCGGCATGGCAGCCGGAAGATAACAAATACAATTTCGATTTCACCTTCATTAACGCCATGGCGGAGATTTTCCCGCAAAGCTTCGCCGCCGATCCGTTCCGCAAGAAAGCGATCCTGTCGGTGCTGATGACGGCGGCGCATGCCGAAAACCGCGGCGTGGCGGTTGTGACCGACGCGCCTGTCGCCTCCGATTACGTACTGCCGCAAGTGCTGGAGGGGCTGGGCGTGCTGAAACTCTCCGATGAGTTGCGCGAAAAACTGGTAGCGAAGCAGGGCTTCGCGGAAAATGACCCCGTCGTGCGCGATTTGCGCGCTGCCACCATCACCGCCGCCGATGAACTGGCGAAAGCGAGCGGTGCGCGGGCGCAGGATATCGACAGCCATCTCTGGCTGGCGGGACGCGACCCGGCGGTGAAACCAAAATTGCTTCCCGCGATCAACGTTTACACGGCATGGTTCTGACATGACAATTATTGCCATCGGCGGCGCAGAGGACAAGACGGGCGAGATGACCGTGCTGAAGCGCGTGCTGGCGGAGGCAGGCGTTGAAACCCCGCGCGTGCTGGTCATCACGACCGCGACCGGATACCCCGAAGAAGTCGCCGAAAAATACCGCGATGCCTTCGCGCGGCTGAATGTGACACCCGATATCCGCCATATCACGACGAAACCCGAGGCCGATGCGCCCGCCAGCATCGCGTCGCTCAAAAATTACGATGTCGTTTTCTTTTCCGGCGGCGATCAGGAAAAACTGTCGGCGGCCTTTGGCGGCACGGTGTTTCTGGCGGCGCTCTCCGCGCGCGAGGCGGAAGGTGCGGTGATTGCAGGCACCAGCGCGGGTGCCGCTGCCATGTCGCAGTTGATGATCACGGGCGGAGAGCCGCGCAACGCGCTGAAGCCGGGCGGTCTTGGCCTTGGCGAAGGATTAAGCTTCACGCCCGATGTCGTCTTCGACACGCATTTCAACCAGCGCCATCGGTTGAAGCGTTTGTTCGGCGCGGCAGCTGCAGATTCTCGCAAGGTTGGCGTGGGTCTGGATGAAGATACCGGCGTTGTCGTTAAAAAGAATAATTTTGAAGTCATTGGCAGCGGGCGCGTGACCGTGCTGAAAGACGGCGTTGTGACGCGCCATAAATCGGGCGACAGTTTCACGCTTTAATTCCCGCCAATAAAAAAGCCCCCGCCTGAATGACGGGGGCTTTTTTAATTCATGCCGCTTATTCCAGATGCGCGTGGAGCATCCAGGCGTTTTTTTGGTGGAGCTGCTGGCGGCCGATGGCGAGGTCGACGGTCGGCTCGTCGCCGATTTCTTCGGCGGCCTTCAGTACCGCTTCGGCGGCGGCGACGATGATTTCCTGGTCTTTCGCGAGGTTCTTCACCATTTCGGTCGCCTTGGGCGAGCCGGTTTCTTCCTTGATGTCGGCGACTTTCGCGAAAGCCTTGAAGCTGCCGGGTGCCTTGCCGCCGAGCGCGCGGATGCGTTCCGCGATTTCATCGATGGCGGCGGCGAGGTCGGTGTATTGCGCCTCGAACAGCAGGTGCAGAGAGTTAAAGCTGGGGCCGGTCACGTTCCAGTGATAGTTCTGCGTCTTTAGCTGCAGCGTGTAGCTGTCCGCCAGCAGTTTTTCGAGGGCTTCGAGGACTTTTGCGCTTTTCTTGCTCATGAAAATGTCTCCTTATAAAAATTAAATCGAAACGGCCTGTGCCGCCGCGAACAGTACGGCCGCAATGCGCAGCGTGTGCTGCACGCCGACTTTCGTCACGTCATGCGCCTGCGCGCCTTTCGCATGTGCTGCCAAGCAGGCCGAGCAGCCGTTGATTGCGGAGACGCCGAGCGAATACAGCTCGAACGTCACCTTATCGACGCCGGGGTTGCCGATCACGTTCATGCGCAGGCCCGCAGGCAGCTTGCCGATTTCATCGTCGCCGACCATGTAGGTGGAGCGGTAATAAATGTTGCTCATCGCCATGACGGTCGCAGCGGCCTTGGCAGCGTTGATTTCCTCTGCCGACAAAACGGCAGCGGTTTCGCCCTCCAGCGCCGCGATCACGGTGCGGTTGCGGGTCGCATAGGCGGAAGCCAGCGCCACGCCCATCACATGATTGAGGTTCAAGCCGCCCGACACGTCATCGGCCTTCAGCACCGCCGACAGGTTCAGGCGGATGTCTTTCGCGAAATCGGGCAATGCGTCTTTCAGCGATTCAATGTTGTTCACTTGGGGCAGGACGTGGGCGGTTGCGGTGCCGGTCATTTTTGTCTTCCTTTTATCAAATTTGTTAACACTGGCAGGCTATATAAGCCGCGGCCTGCCGTTTCGCCACCCCCGCCGGATAAAAATCCTTAAGCGGCGGCGGATTTATGTTCGCGTTCAACGACTTCCGCGCAGCGTGCGCAGATGCCGGCATGGTGCGGGTTGCTGCCGACATCGCCGGTATATCTCCAGCAACGCTCGCATTTCGCGCCTTCCGCCTTGTGGAACACGACCGATACGCCCTCGACCCCCTGCAGCGTAAACGCGCCTGCGGGCGCATTGCCCTGCTGCACATCGATGCCGGAGGTGATGCAGACATCGGCGAAGGAAATGCTTTTCAGCACGCCCGCGAGCGCGGTGTCGGATACATACACCTGCGGCGATGCTTCCAGCGACGCGCCGATCTGTTTTTCCGCGCGCTTGATTTCCAGCGCGCCAGTGACGACGCCGCGCACGGCCGCGATCTTGTCCCATTTCGCGGCGAGGTCGGCGTTCTGCCATTCTTTCGGCGCGACGGGCATGGTCGAGAGATGGATGCTTTCTTTCGCATCATCCAGCGTCAGGCCTTTATACGACAGCCACGCTTCTTCGGTCGTATAGACCAGCACCGGCGACAGCCAATGTACAAGGTGGTTGAACACATGGTCGAGCACGGTCAGCACGGCCTTGCGCTTGTCGCTGCCGACGGCTTCGCAATACAGCGTGTCTTTGCAGACGTCGAAATAGAATGCCGACAAATCGCGCGCGCAGAAGTTATGCACGACGGTCGTCAGTTTCAGGAAATCGAAATCCTGCACGCATTGGCGCACGGTCTGATCGATTTCATAGAGGCGGTGCAAAACCCATTTGTCAAAATCGCCGAGCTTGTCATACGACAAACGATCCGATGCCTTGAAGCCCGTCACCGAACCCAGCAGATAGCAGAACGTGTTGCGCACGCGGCGGTAGATATCGACATGGCCGGAGAGAATGTTTTCGCCGAACTTGATGTCTTCGGTGTAATCCGACCCCGCGACCCAGAGGCGCATGACATCGGCACCGTATTTTTCCATCAGCGCATTGGGCGAGGTCACGTTGCCCGTGCTCTTCGACATCTTGTAGCCTTTTTCGTCGAGGATAAAGCCGTGCGTCAGCACCGCCTTGAACGGCGCATCGCCGCGCGTGCCGCAACCGACGAGCAGTGACGATTGGAACCAGCCGCGATGCTGGTCGGAGCCTTCGAGATACAAATCGGCGGGGCGGTAAAGATCGGGCCGGTTTTCCAGCACGAAGCCCTGCGTCGAGCCTGATTCAAACCAGACGTCGATGATGTCTTTCACCTGCTCGAAATCGTCGGCGTTATAACCGCTGCCAAGGAAATCGGATGCCGGACGCGCGAACCATGCGTCGGATCCTTCCTTGTTGAAAATATCGATGATATTCTTGAGGACTTTTTCGTCCTTCAGCGGCTCGCCGGTCGCCTTGTTGACGAAGATCGCGATGGGGACGCCCCACGCCCTTTGGCGTGAAACACACCAATCACCGCGCTGCTCCACCATCGCCGCGATGCGGTTTTCGCCGCGCGCGGGCACCCAGCGGGTTTTCTTGATTTCCGACAGCGCCTTCGCGCGCAGGTCGTTCTTCTCCATCGAGATAAACCATTGCGGCGTGTTGCGGAAGATAACGGGCGCTTTGGAGCGCCACGAATGCGGATAGCTGTGCTGGATCTGCGCCTTGGCGACCAGGTTGCCGGCTTCGGTGATTTCCTTCAGCACGGTTTTATTCGCCCAGCCTTTTTTGCCGTCGGGCAGGTAAACAGGAATGCCCGCGAAGAGCGGCACATCTTCGAAATAAGTGCCATCGCCCTTCACGGTATGCGGCACTTCGATATGGTTTTTCAGGCCGAGACGGTAATCGTCCTCGCCATGGCCGGGCGCGATATGCACGAAGCCCGTACCCGCATCGGTCGTGACGAAATCGCCCTCCAGCATCGGAACGGCGAATTCATAGCCCTTGCCGTGCAACGGGTGATGGCAGATCGTGCCGTCGAACGTCTCGCCTTTGACAGCTTCGGATTGCGTGCTGCCGGTGATCTTCGCGCTTTTCACAAAGGCATCGAGCAGCGCCGATGCCACGATCAGCTTGTCGCCCGTCTTTACCAGTGCCTCTTCACCAACAGATGAAACAGTGACGACGATGTAATCAATATCCTTGCCATACGCCACAGCACGGTTGCCGGGCAGCGTCCACGGGGTGGTCGTCCAGATGACGACGGACGCGCCCTCAAACGATGCGGGGAATTTCGCGCCTTTTGTCGCGACGGGGAATTTCACCCATGCGGTATCCGATGTAACGTCTTTATATTCCACTTCCGCTTCGGCGAGTGCGGTCTGTTCGGGGATCGACCACATGACGGGTTTCGAGCCGCGATAGAGCCCGCCGTTCAGCAGGAATTTGTGGATTTCCTGCGCGATGGTGGCTTCCGAGGTCGGATGCATGGTGCTGTAATAATTTTTCCAGTCGCCCATCACGCCGACGCGCTGGAATTCGCTGTTCTGGATATCGACCCAGCCCTGCGCGAAGGCGCGGCATTCGGCGCGGAAGGCGACGGCGTCGGTGTCGTTTTTCTTCTTGCCCTCGGCGCGGTATTTTTCCTCGATCTTCCATTCGATGGGCAGGCCATGGCAATCCCAGCCGGGGACGAGCAGCGAATTCTTGCCCACGGCTTGCTGGCTGCGGCTGACGAAATCCTTCAGCGTCTTCGACAACAGGTGGCCGAGGTGGATATGCCCGTTGGCGAAGGGAGGGCCGAAATGCAGGATGAATTTCTCGCGGTCTTTCGACGCGTCGCGCTGCATTTTATAGAGGTCCATATCCGCCCAGCGCTTCTGGATTTTCGGCTCCAGCTGCGCCAATCCTGCGCGGCGCGGGAAGTCGGTTTTCGGAAGGTGGATGGTGTTGCCGTAGTCGATGGTCATGACGCCCTCAGCGGATTCAATAAATGCAGGCTGTAAAATGCCTGAATACGCCGATTTGGTCTATGAAATCCCGCAACTGTTTTTCATAAACAATGTCATGC
>JAQSWE010000221.1 GCA_029266795.1 Alphaproteobacteria bacterium
TGATGTTCAAGGCGATCCCGCGCAACTCGACGATCCCGACGGAATACAAAGACACCTTCTCGACCTCCGTCGACAACCAGCCCAACGTGGAAATCCGCGTTTACCAAGGTGAACGCGAAAAAGCGTCGGACAACAAGGAACTCGGCAAATTCGTGCTGGACGGCCTGCCCCCCGGCAAGGCCGGCACGGTTGAAGTCGAAGTGACGCTTGCGATCGATGCGGACGGCGTTCTGAACGTCGAAGCGAAGAACGCAACCACCGGCCGCGCGCAGAAGATCGTCGTGAAGGCCAATGGCGGCCTGTCCGAGACCGAAGTTGCCCGCATGCTGAAGGAAGCAGAAGCCAACGCCGAAAAAGACCGCGCTTTCCGCGAGTCCGTGACGGCACTGGCAAACGCAGACTTCGAACTGAAGGACGCAGCCCGCCACAAGGAACAGGACTACTACAAGCAGGCCCCCGAAGAGCTGAAGAAAGCCTTCGAGGAAACCGTGAAAGACCTGACGACGGCACGCGACAAGCGCGACGTTGCCCAGATCCTCGAGAAGACAGAAAAACTGAAAACGGTCCTGACCTCCATCGGCGAAGCCTTCACCGGCGCTGCATCCGCAACGGCAACCGAAACGCCCGCTCCGGAAGCGAAACCCGAAGCGGCTGCCGAAGAAAAGCCGAAAACACCGAAAGCGCCCCAGCCGTAATTACGGCCAAGCGATAAAGAACAAAAAGCCCCTGTCTGCCGGACGGGGGCTTTTTCTTGGCCTCGGGACGGTTTGGTTAAAGCCGCGGCGGCTCGGACGGCTTCGGCGCGGCGGGCGGCAATTGCCCCGCCCATTTCCCGACAACGCCGCCTTCAACCGCGAAGCCGAAACGCTGCAGCGATTTTTCGAGTGCGGCCACATCAAGGTCGCGTTCCATGATCTCGGCGATCATCTGCGTGGATGCGCCCTGAAACATGTTCGGGCGCAGGCCGTAAACCGCGCTGACGCGCAGCATGATGTCGGATGCGCGGTCTTCGGAGATTTTTTCGCTGACCATCAGCTTTTCCGACGTCGCAAGGCTGGCAGCCATCGCGGCGGGGACGAGCGTGTCTTTCGGCTGCAGCCCCTGCTCGCGGCAAAGGTCGAGGAATTCGGTCAGCACCTCGCGGATTGCCGCCGGCGTCTGCACATCCGTCAGCTGCAAAAACATGCCCGCGCGCATATCGAGCAGCGCGTCGTCATCGCTTAAGATTGCGTCGGGCTGCGCGCTTTTTTCGATCAGCTCCTGCAAACGCGGGATGCGGGGTGGCGTGGGGTCGGTCATATGAATTGGTCCTTGGAAGAATAAAAAGACTCTTACGCCCGGAATCAGGCGCGATCAAATGAAAAGAATAATGGTTATTTCAGGCCCAGCTGGCGCGCCTTGGCCTTTTGCGCGGCCTCGACTTCCAGCGCGGCGACCTGTTGCTCCAGTTCGCGGATGCGGGCAGCGTTCTGGTTGGCGGGCGCTTTCGCCTTGAAATCGGCGGCGAGGTCGGGTGTATTTTCCAGTGTCGGCGCCGGCGCATTGCGGTCGATTTCCGCCTGCCCGACGAACGCCAGTTCCGCCGCGCGGTTTTCGCGGATGTCGCGGTTGAGGAATGCGATGCCGGCGCGAAGGCCGCCCCAGACCGCGCCGATGGCAAGCGCGCCCAGCACGATCACGCCGGATTTGGCGACAACAGCGGCGACAGCGACAGCGGCGGCAAAACCGCCCACAGTGTTCGCCCAGCGCTTCAGGGTGTCTCGGTATCCGGTGTCCTTGACGATCGTGTCGCGTGCCTCTTCCACCGTTTCAGGCTCGGAAGCGCCCGGGATGACGGCTGCGACACGCTTGAAGATTTCGCCAAGTCTTTTCAAGATGCTTTCCTTCTGTTGTTGTTACGCGCCAAAGCCTGTGCGGCTTTGGATGGATTTCGGTTTGTCGAGGTCGACAGGCGCGCCCTTCAACTCGCGCAGGCGCTGCTCCAGCGCGGCGATGCGTTCGGCATCGGCGGCGGGATCATTGGCGGGCACGGCGGCGGTGTTATAGGCCTGCTTCGCCGCTTTCGGCGCGGCAGGCTTCGCGTCGGGTGCGGGCTTGATGCGGCGCGCGGCTTCCTGTTCGATATCCAGCGTTGCGATCATCTCGTTCTTGCGGGCGATTTCGGCGTCGTAACCCTGGCGCAGCGTCTTGGTGACAAGGTAACCGGCAACCGCGCCGACCGCCGCCACGAACATCAGCGGGATTTTCAGCGGCGACAACAGAACGACCGCGCCAAGGAACAGCGCGCCTTTCAAAAAGCCGCCGGAGAGTTTCGCCATCTTAGTGCGCGCCACTTCGTCGCGTTCGATGCCCTTTTGCAGCTGCGCGATACCTGCGCCGATTTCGCGGCTGGTTTCGTTTTCCGGAAGGGGTTCGTTGCCAAAGAATTTCATCGTCTCGTTGCCTTCTATAATTACTGTATCAAAGTACCGTTATGCCCTTACTGAGCATTTTAGGAGAGGATTCCAGAACTGGCAAATTAAATCGTTTCAGCAATAAATGCAAAGCTCAAAAGATTTGAACATGCGTTATAATTCAATGCCTTATTAAGCAACTGAGATTGTTAATTTTTCGTAAATATCCTGCTTGTAAGCCTCCTGACTTTATGGCAAAACTACGCCACTCCGCATGGGCAGCCGAGATTCGATAAGGCTTGTGGAGGGATGGGCAAATTTCATATTTTCCAGCTCCCTCTCGCGATTCTCCTCCCCGCAGAAGACTTAGTTACGGAATCAATTTTTTTACAAAGGTGTGTCCCCATGTCCCAGAACAAAGCCCAGAACTCCGCCCTGCGTCTCCTCAACGCAACGCTGATGGGTAAAAAACTGCTCGCCTCCACGGCGATCACGGTCGCGGGCGTGCTGGCGGCATCGTCTTCGGCCTACGCGGTCGGCCTCGACGAAACGCCCACGGGCGGCACGGTCGTCGCAGGACAGTCGACGATCACCTACGGACAGGGCAGCATGACGGTCGACCAGACGACCGACCGCTCCGTCATCAACTGGAACACCTTCAACATCGGCGAAAACGCGGGCGCGGTTTATAACCAGCCGGGTGTCAACTCGCTCTCCGTCAACCGCGTCACCGGCGCCGATCCCTCCAAGATCCTCGGCACGCTGCGCTCCAACGGCAAGATCATGATCATCGACCCGAACGGCGTCTTCTTCTCGAAGACCGCCAAAGTCGACGTGGGCGGCATTATCGCGACCACGGGCGAGCTGGATGCGATGAACCAGGACCAGCTGATGGCCGGCAACAAGTTCCAGATTTCCAACATCGGCGCGAACCCCGACGCGAAGATCGAGAACGCGGGCCGCATCACCGCAGCGCAGGGCGGCCTTGTCGCCTTCGTCGCACCCTGGGTTTCCAACTCGGGCTTCATCAACGCGAAACTCGGCTCCGTGACGCTGGCCGCCGGCGCGAAAATGACGGTTGACCTCGCGGGCGACAACCTGATTTCCATCGCCGTCAACGACAAGCTGCAAAAAGCGCTGGTCGAAAACAGCGGCACCATCGACGCCCAGGGCGGCCGCGTAGTCATGAGCGCGAACGCTGCCAAAGGCATCGTCGACGAAGTCATCAACATGTCGGGCGTCATCAAGGCCAACAGCTTCTCCCAAAAAGGCGGCAAGATCATCCTGGGCGGCGGTTCGTCTGGCGTTGTGAAAGTCTCCGGCAAGATCGAAGCCAACGGCGAAACGGGCGGCGGCGAGATCGAAATCAAGGGCGAGAACATTTTCGTCACCGAAAGCGGCGAACTGCACGCGGACGGCGTCACCTGCGGCAACGGCGGCGCGATCAATATCGTGGCACAAAACGGCCTGATCTATGGCGGCCTCGCAACCGCAAAAGGCGGCGCACTCTGGGGCAACGGCGGCTTTGTCGACACCTCCGGCCTTGAATGGGTCGATATCTGGGGCGGCGTCGATGCTTCCGCACCGAATGGCCTTGCGGGTACTTGGCTGATCGATCCGCGCGACTTGGTTATAACTACCGCTGCTAGTGCTGCAGTAGATACGGGGGGAACAAACGGCTCTTCTGATAACCCTTTCAATCCGAATAACAGTACACTCTTTAGCCTTGACCAGCGTTCCAAACTGAACGTTACGACAGTGAACAATGCGCTTAACGGCGGAACTGATGTGCATATCACCACGGTAGGCTCCCCTGATAAACTTTTGCAAGATGGAACGATCACCGTCGATGCGAACATCAGCAAAACGGGCGGCGATAGCGCTGTTCTGTACATGACGGCAGCGGGCAGCATTGTCGTCAACAGCGGCAAAACAATCTCGTCTACTTCCGACACGCTGGGCATCGACTTCACAGCGGCCAAAAATATCGACATCAAGGGCACGATCAACACGAACGGCGGCAACGTCAAAA
>JAQSWE010000222.1 GCA_029266795.1 Alphaproteobacteria bacterium
AAAGACCACGACGAAGCCCTCCTGCTCCGACTTCGCGATCAGGCCGTAATATTTATCCTCCGCCATGTATTCCATGTCGCCGCCGCCGCCATGAAACGCAAACAGCAATGCCGCCGGTTTCCGCGGATCATAGCCCCGCGGTACATGCACACGGTACATGCGCGGCAGTCCGTCATGCTCGGTCGAGAAATAATAATCGCCCGGCGCAGTGATATCGTCTGCGACCGAGGCGTTTGTGGCGGGGGGAGGCTTGTCCTTTAACTTTTGCAGCAGCTTTTCACGCAGTTTCTGCTTGACCACACCGTCCTGTGCCTGCGCGGCCTGCGGAACAACGCAAAGAGCCATCAACGCAAACAGAATGAAAAAAATCGGTGCGCGCGTTGTAACCCTTGGCAACATTTGCGAAAACCCCTTCATTACCATCAACATAGGCAAGTACAGTATTAAATGACGCCATTGTAAATAGTATTACTGCGGGCTTTTCCTTTCCCCTGCGCGGCCGCTTTTGCCTTTCTCTCCCGCTTGCGGGAGGGCGAGCAGCGCGCCATCACTACCCGAGTCATTCCCGCCTGCGCGGGGATGACGCAGTAAACGTTTACGGACGCGGCGCGTTGTTCCCAAGCTTCGGTGCGGGCGGCGTTCCCCATGCCTCCAGCAACCTCTCCACGCCCTTCAGCAATTCCGAGTCCTTGAACACCGTCAAATGGCGCTTCACGATGGACAGCGCAGTGTGGCCGTCATTCGCGACGATGCGCGGGTCCGCGCCGTTGTCGAGCAGCAGACGCACGGTGCCGTCCACGCCCGCGCTGACCGCGTACATCAGGGCTGTTTCGCCGCGGTCGTTGGTGCGGTTGGGATTTGCGCCGTGGTCGATGAGCAGCTGGATAATTTCCTTCTGCCCGCCCGCCGCCGCATCCATCAAGGCCGTGCGGCCGCCTTGCGCTTCGGCATCGGTGTCGGCGGGTGCGCCGTTGCGGATCAGGAAGCGCGCCATCTCGGCCTTGCCACCGACCGCCGCCGATTTCAGGGCCGCGCCATCGGCATAGGCTCCCGCATCGATCAGTAACTGCGCCACATCCTTATGCCCGCCCCAGGCCGCGCTGTTGAGCGCCTGCTGGTCTGGGAAGGCGCCGTGCTCCAGCAGCCTACGAGCGATCTCCAGATGTCCGCCCGCCGCGGCGACGGAGAGCGCATGCGCATCCGGCACGCCGCCCAGATCGAGCAGTTTCAGGACAATATCATGATGCCCGCCGCCCGCCGCCGAGGAAATCGCGGAATGCCAATGATCCGGCTCCGCCGCGTTGATCTCCGCGCCGCGCGCCAGCAGCAGGTCGACCATCTTCATGTCGCCCCTGCCCGCCGCAATCGCCAGCACCGTGCCGCGCATGGTATCCGCCGCGTCCACCTGCGCGCCGTGATCGAGCAGCACCTCCACGACCGCCATCTGCCCCGTCATCGCCGCATGCATCAGCGCGGTCTGGCCGACATAGGAATGACGCCAGACGAGCGTGTCGATGGATGCCGGGAATTTCTTCGCGACGCTCTCCACCTCCTCCACGCGGCCCTCCCGTGCGGCCTCGACGAAGGCGTTGATGTCTTCCCAGCCGGGCTGGGCGTTAAAGGCGTTTTTGAGGGAGTTGCGTGCCATGGTCTTCATCCTTTTATAATCGTTGATGAAGTCAGGCTACGGCGGTTTATGACATAGGTATAATATTATTTGTTAATTAATATGATAGAAATAAACTATGATAGCGTTAATGTCCCTTACCGCGGTGAACGACTGTGACGTCCGTCACGGTGATCATCCCTTTATTGCCCATCATTTCTATGACGTGCGGCAGTATTTCCGCGATATTCAGGTGATAGTCGATAATCTCCACCAGCACCGGTTTGTCGTCGGAAATGCGGCTTAAATGTTCGTCGCTGCCCGGCAAAAGGTTTGTGTGGCCATAGGCCAAGTCGCCGATGAAGACCGAGGCACCGGCGATCTGATGGCGGCGGGCATACATCACGATTGCTTCATAAAGCGGGAGACCGCCATGCGTATGACGCTCGCCGACATAGATACGCATCATCTGTCGATGTTCGGGCATTTGCATAGCGGCCACGCCTTTCTTTATGTGCACGTACCGCAGCAGGTTTTCTTCGTGCCGGTACGGACTTGGTAATCGTTGAGCATTTTATAGAGTTCGTCTTTGAGCTCGAGACGCCGTTTTTTCAGCTTTTCGGCATCTAAATCGCCCATTGTGGCGCCATCGCGGTGCAGTTCCTTGGCGACGGTCTCGTGCTCCTCAAAAAGGCGCTTGAAATGGTTGTCGCTGATTTTCAGATCGTGGATGGCGTCTTTCATTTCGGGTAGTTCGTGGGCGAGGTCGAGATGAACGGCTGACATTCGGGTTCTCCTTGATATGTTTGACTGCTTTTCATTCCAACACCATTGGCTGGCCTGTGGCATGACATTCATCAAGGAACAGCAAAAAGCCGCCCCCTTACGGGAACGGCTTTTTGTTAAAGCGGTTGCTGTAATTTAAGCGGCAGCTTCCTGCGCGGTCATCGCCTGGCTGATGTATTCGCTGACGTATTTCAACATCAGGTCATTTTCGCCCGGGTTGTTGAAGAAGTGGCCGGCGCCGGGGATGACTTTGTAGTCAACACCGTTCGGGCCGCGCTGGTCGCGCAGCTTGTCGCACAGCTTGTTCACGGATTCGATGTTCACGACCTGGTCGTTATCGCCTTGAACGATCAAGCCTTCGTTCGGGCAGGGTGCCAGGAAGTTGAAATCATAGATGTTCGCGGGCGGAGCGATCGACACGTAACCGTCGATTTCCGGGCGGCGCATCAGCAATTGCATGCCGATCCAAGCGCCGAAGGAGAAACCACCGACCCAAACGGACGAAGCACCGGGGTTGACGCTTTGCAGCCAGTCGAGCGCCGACGCGGCATCCGCCAATTCGCCTTCGCCGTGCGAAAATTCGCCCTGCGAACGGCCAACGCCGCGGAAGTTGAAACGCAGCGTGGAAAATCCGCGCTCCGAGAAAGTCTGGAAAAGGGAATAAGATATTTTATTGTTCATCGTACCGCCGCGCTGCGGGTTCGGATGAAGGATCAAAGCAATGGGCGATCCGGGAATTTTAGCGTGCTTGTAGCGGCCTTCTAGGCGTCCGGCAGGACCGGTAATCATGATCTCAGGCATTCAGTTAAGCCTCCGTGGCTTGCTTGGTCGTGGTTGCTGTTTTTTTTCTTGTTGTTTTTCTGCTATACAACCCTCTATCTGAGGACCAGAATGTACATTATGAAATTTTTTTGGCAAGAAAATTCTGGTATTTGCCAATATTTTCATGATGTTACGGGGTCGCGTTCACATTGATTACGGAAACTGATTGTACTCAAATGGAGCCTTTTACCGGCACATATCTCGACCATAACGCTACGAGTCCCTTGCGGCCCGAAGTGTTATCCACAATGCAGGAATTGCTGGGTTTTCCCGGCAATGCGTCGTCGATTCACAAGGCCGGCCGCGAGGCACGAAAAAGAATCGAAGACGCGCGCGCGCAAATCGGGAAACTCGTGAACGCGGGGCCGAAGGACGTCATCGTTTTCACCTCCGGCGCGACCGAAGCCAACAACCTCGCGCTGCGCGTGACGAATATCGAGCGCGTGATCGCGTCAGCCATCGAGCATCCCTCCGTTTTGCAGGCGGCACCAGAGGCGCAGATCATCCCTGCCCTGCCCTCCGGCCTCATCGACCTCGCCGCACTCGACAAAATGCTGGAAGGCAACACGCAGCAGACGCTGATTTCGGTGATGATGGTCAATAACGAGACGGGCGTCATACAGCCGCTCGATGAAGTCGTCAAAATCGCGCGCAAATATGGCGCACTTGTGCATACGGACGCCGTGCAGGCTGCCGGCCGCGTGCCGATTGACATTCAGGCGATGGGCGTCGATTTCCTTACGCTGTCGGCGCATAAGCTGGGCGGGCCGCAGGGCGTCGGCTGCCTCGTGATTGCAAACTGCCTTGCGGTTGCGCCGCAGATCCTCGGCGGCAATCAGGAAAAGAATTTGCGGGCCGGCACCGAAAACCTCGCGGGTATCGCGGGTTTTGCCAAGGCGGCAGAGCTAGTTGATATCGAGAAATATCACAAGCTGGGCGTGCTGCGCGACCGACTGGAAAAAGACCTGCTCGCCCTCGCCCCCACGTTAAAGATTTTTGGCTTCGATGCACCGCGCGTACACAACACCAGCATGTTCGCGCTGCCCGGCGCGAGTTCGGAAACGCAGCTGATCGCGCTCGACCTCGCGGGCATCTGCGTCTCGAACGGCTCGGCCTGCTCCAGCGGCACGGTCAAGATTTCGCATGTGCTGAAGGCGATGGGCGCGACGGATGCCGAAGCGGGTTCAAGCTTGCGCGTC
>JAQSWE010000223.1 GCA_029266795.1 Alphaproteobacteria bacterium
TGAAGGCAAGAGTATTGATGATCGCTTTGAGTTTCTGGATCTTGGCGGCGTTCTCGACGATATAGCCCTTGAACCCTTCCTCCATGCTGGCGGCCGCCATGCCGCTGCCTTTTTTCTCGAACTCCTTAAGCGTATACATCAGCGCGCGCGACACTTCGGCATCACTGAGCGCGCCGGCGGAAGCCTCGATCGACACGCCGCTGACATCGACGCCTGCGCCCGTGGGGTCCGCCTGCTTCAGCAATGCGCTCACCTGCGCCTGAATGCTGTCGGCGGTG
Source organism: Alphaproteobacteria bacterium (assembly GCA_029266795.1). Lineage (GTDB taxonomy): Bacteria > Pseudomonadota > Alphaproteobacteria > Micavibrionales > UBA2020 > JAPWJZ01. Next base: position 279 of record JAQSWE010000223.1, read on the forward strand.
ATGTCCTTCGCATGCAGCAGGCCGAAGCGGTTTTCGGAAATCTGCGTCACCGACTGGCCGTCGGCGGATTGCTGTTTCAACAGGTCGCCCATCATGCCCATCACGCGGTCCCATTCACCCTGCGGTACGCGCTCCTTCATTTTTTCAAGATCGGGCAGGTCGAGGAATGTCATGTCGAGCGCCTTGCCCGATTCCAGCGCCTGTGCGATCGCGGCCTGCGCGCTTTGCGCGAAATCTTTCTGGTTGAGCGGCGGCGCGGCGGTTGCGGGCAGCGCTTCGCCGGAGGAAGATTTGGGGAAAGCCAGCGTGACATAGAGCGAGGGATCTTCCGGCATCCGGATCGCTGTCAGCAGGATTTTCTCCGGCTCTTTTTTCTGCCGGCCCAGCAATACGATGATGGTGGGCTGACAGCGCTTGCCGGGGACGGCCCGCTCCATCAGTTCATTGAGGACGGGCTTGTCCATATCGGACACAAAATCGGCGAAGAGGCATCCGACAAGATTGGTGCTGTCGACGCCGGTCAGCCGCTTGGCCGCGCCGAAGGAATAGACGACCCGCCCGCCGGAATCGATTTCCAACATCAGGTCGGCGGATGCGAGTGAAAAGGCGAGGAATCGATCGCGCTGTTCGAGGATATCGTTCTTGACCGACATTTTTTTGTTCTTGGTTCTTGCCCTGGTTGCCCAACAAAAAGCTTACGCCCAAAAGGTTAAAAAATACCCCAGTACCCCAAATAAAGAAAAAGGCCGGCAGAAACTGCCGGCCTTTCAGGAAGAACCTGAAAAAAGTTGGGGTGGTCAGGGTTAAACGGGTGATGGCTCCTTAGAAGGGGAAGACCGCGTCGACGAACTGCTGGCCGTATCTGGGCTGCTGGACGTCGCTGGTGGTGCCCTTCCCGCCGTACGAGATGCGGGCTTCCGCGATCTTGTCATACGAGATGGAGTTGGTGTTCAGGATGTCTTCGGGGCGGACGACGCCGCGCATGGTCAGTTCGCGCAATTCAAAATTCACGCGCACTTCCTGGCGGCCCTGAATGACGAAGTTGCCGTTGGGCAGCACTTGCGTCACCATCGCGGCCAGTTTCAGGCTGATGGTTTCCTCGCGCTTGATCTTGCCGTCGCCGGTCGAGGTCGAGTCGGTGTTGATGCCGACCAGCGCATCGGGGTTGACCGCATCGGGCAGGACCTTACCCAGTTTCGATTCAAAGCCGAGCAGGTTGGGCACGCCCACCTTTTCGCCGCCGGAGCGCGTACGCTCGGTCTTGTTTTTCATGTCCGCTTCATCCTCGATATCGATCAGGACGGTCAGGATATCGCCGACCTGATGCGCGCGCTGATCTTTAAAGAAGGTCTGGCGCGCGGGCTGCCACAGGGAATTGGGGGCGGTGTTCGCGACGATTTGCGGCGGCATCGGCAGCGAGACGGGCTGGTAGCCCGGCTTCTGGTAGGGGTTTTCGATCTTGCTCATCGCGGGCTCGACGCCGATGCGCGACATGCGCTCCTTGATGCCGGCGCAAGCGGTGAGTGACATGACAGACATAATGGACACGGCGATGGCCGATTTGCGTCCCAGTTCCACCCAGATTTTGTCTTTGTTTCTCATTTTTAGAACTCCTGATTAACCCTGTTATTTTTTCGTCGTTTTTTAGTTTTTATTTATTAGATGCCCGCGTCGCCGGGGGAGGTGATGGAGACGGTCTTCATCGCCGTCACCACGCCTTCGACCGACTGGCCGGAAGACGAATTAACGATGCGCACCGTTTCGCCGACCGCGCCGTTTTCGAGAGCCTTGCCTTGCGTCGTCAGCGTCATTTCGGCATTCTGCAGCACCATCGTCACGATCTCGCCCTTCTTGACCAGCACAGGGGACACGATGTCGCTCGCGGTCATGGGCTTAAAGGGGGACAGGCCGCGGCGGGGCGACATGCCGACCAGTTGTTCGGACGAGACGATGATGTTCGAGCTGAGATCGCTATTACGCACATCGAGGTATTCAATATCGTCAGCGGTGATCAGTTCGCCCTTTTGCAATTGCGTTTTCAGGACAGGAACGGCGGTTACCGGGATCAGGCGGCCGGTCACCTGCTGCTGCACGGCAGGTTCTGCAGCGCCGGCGGGGGCGGTCAGCATGGCGCTGAATTCGCCGCGGCCCAAATCATAGCGCAGGCCCGAAACGGCCACATCTGCATTCATATGTTCCGGCACATGCAGCGTCAGTTTGCGATCCGCCAGCTGCATTTCGAATTTCTGGCCGTCGAGCTTCTGCAGCAGCGCTTCTTGCAGCGCGGCCGAGATTTTTTCAGGCCCGATGTCGCGCGCGGCGCGGCGGACGGTCACTTGCGTGACGGAAGCAGGCGTCCAGCCGAGGTTGAAGGCGTCCGAGATGCGTTTCAGGTCGCCGGCATTGAGCGTCATCGTCTTGCCATAGGCAGGTGCGGGAGAAAGGACATAGGAAGCGTCATGCGTGACGCCAGAGAACACGTCGCCCACAGTGACCACATCGCCCGCCAGCGCCACATCGGCGATAGGTTCTGCGGCATGCGCGCTGTTGACGAGGAAGGCCGTCATGGCGACTGCCATCAGGAGCTTCTTTACGTCCGGCTTTTTAAAATTCACGATGTTTCCCATTTTCCCTCTCCCCTTATCTGCTATCAGCGCATTTGCGTGATGGTGGTCAGCATTTCGTCACCGGCCTGAATGACCTTCGAGTTCATCTCATAAGCGCGCTGCGCCTGAATGAGCGAGGTGATTTCCTGCACGATGTTGACGTTGGAAGTTTCAAGCGCGCCCTGCTCCAGCTCGCCATAGCCGTCTTCGCCGGGGTTCGCGACAACCGCGTTGCCCGAGGCTTCGGTTTCAAGGAACAGGTTGTCGCCGATCGCATCGAGGCCCGCTTCGTTTGCGAACAATGCGGTCTGGATCTGGCCGGCCTGCGTCAGGTTGGTCTGACCTTGAATTTTAACAAGCACTTGACCGGTCGCGTTGATCGTGACGTCGACCGCACCCTGCGGGATGGTGACGCCGGGGTTCAGCGCGTAGCCTTTTGCCGTAACCATTTCGCCGTCCTGATTCACCTGAAACGAACCGTCGCGGGTGAAGGCGGTGTCGCCGTTCGGCAGTGTGATCTGGAAGTAGCCCGCGCCCTTGTTGGCGATGTCGAACTGGTTGCCCGTGATCTGCAGCGCGCCCTGTTCGTTGATGCGATAGACCGAGCCCGCCTTCACGCCAAGACCCTGCTGGATACCGGCGGGAATTGTCGTGCCCTGGTCGGACGATGACGCGCCGGGGCGCACTTTCGTCTGGTAGAGCAAGTCCTGGAATTCCGCCCGCTGGCGCTTATAGCCGGTGGTCGTCATGTTGGCGATGTTGTTCGAGATAACGTCGACGTTCAGCTGCTGTGCGAGCATCCCGGTTGCGCCGATATCGAGGGTAAGCGACATTTTGTGTTCTCCTTAAAGTCTTCTGTTATCTTCTAATTCAATATTCGTGCCAGTTATGCAGGACGGGTCAGTTTCTGGATCGCGCCCAGCTGGCGGTCATGGTCGTTCTGCAGCACTTTCTGCGCCGACTGGAACATGCGCATCAGCTGGATCATACGGTTCATTTCAACCACGGGGTTGACGTTGGAGCCTTCCAGCTGGCCTTGCGTCACCTTGCGGTTGACGACGAGGTTCGCGGGCGCGCCTTCTGCGTCATACAAGTTGTCGCCCAGTTTCTTGAGCGCCTGCGGGTTGTCGAAATTGACGATTTTCAGGCGGCCGATATCGCCCTGTTCGGAAGAAATCGTGCCGTCGTCGGAAATGCGGATCTGCGCGGCATCGGCCGGAACGACGATCGCGTTGTCGTTTTCGTTCAGCACACGGTGGCCGGTTTTCGTGACCAGTTCGCGGTTGAGGTTGAGCGCGAAGCCGCCGTCGCGCGAATACCGCGCGCCTTCGGGCGTCGAGATCGTGAAATAGCCTTCGCCATGGATCGCGAAATCGAGGCTGTTAGATGTCTGGATCAGGTTGCCGATGGTGAGGTCGGCATATGTCGCGTAATCCTGTGACTGGTGGATGGGCATGCTGCCTTCCGGCGCGGTCACATAGTCGGTGAAGAGCACGTTATTGGCCTTGAAGCCCGGCGTGT
>JAQSWE010000224.1 GCA_029266795.1 Alphaproteobacteria bacterium
AGCTGTCACCGCCGTCGGCGGGTTTATAAAGCTTGTTGCCGATAGATTCCGAGCAGGCCCGCTCCTGCGCTTTGACGTCGCCGGCCTCCGCCTCGCGCAGCATCTGGGCGACCTTTGCTTGCGTGTCCAGCCTGTCGACCTGCGCCCGCTTGGCCTGCGCCGTGCAACCCGCAAGTGCGCAGCAGAAAATGATTGCGGAGAAGGTAGAAAACTTTTTCATGAAAAAACCTGCCCGTTAAAAAGAACCTCTGACGGATTCTAATACGGGGGCGGGGGTTTTGTCTTTAGGCAAGATTACGGCTGCGGGGGCTTCTGCGCGGGGGCAACGGGCTTTGCGGCTTTGGCAGGTGTCATAAAAGCGGTCAGCACTTTGTCATCTGTCGTAATCGCGTTCGGCTTGCCCTGCTCGAACACATGCGCGGGCTTGCCGCCCAGCAATTCGATTGAGTTGCCGCGCACGCGCAATGCGGATCCCTCACGTACGCCGATGATCGGCGTGCTGTTTTCTTCATGATACTGGTTCAGGCGGTCGGCGCGGCTTTCGCCGGCATAGGGAATTACCTTGCCGTCTTCTTCGTAATAGAATTTTCCGTCGACATAATGCGGGTTGATCTGGAACGGCACGAGGCCCATCGCGTTCATGTCGCGCGGCTGCACGATCGGCATGTCGTTGGTCGTCATGATGGTCAGGCCGGTGACGTTGATGCCTGCGCTTGCGCCCATATAGGGGAAGCCTTCAAACGCGCGGTCGCGGATGGCTTTCAGCAGGCCGGTCTTTTGCAGCTTGTCGAGCAGGCGGAAGGTGTTGCCGCCTGTCACGAACACGCCGTCGACTTTCGCCAGCGCGGCGACGGGATCCGGTTGCTGGTGCGCGGAAATCACGTTGATGCCGAGCGGCTCCATCCACGCTTTCGTGCGCGCGAGTGCGGCGTCCTGATCGCCCAGCGCATAGGCGACATACATGATGGTCTTGGGGTTCTCGGGCGAAGCGCCGAACAATTCCTGAATGGTCTCGTTCCGCTTCTGCGCCAGCGCGCCATTGCTGAGGAGCAGGAGGTTGACGTTGTCGCGGTTCGGCTCGGTCGTGGCTTTGGGTGCGGAAGCGCCGAAATCCTTGGTCAGATCGGACATGCGTAAACCTCTGTAATGTGATTGTGAAAGGAGGATAGCATGGAGGACGAATTATGCAATTAACTTTTAACCCAGCAAAATCAAAGTGAAGAGGTGCTGCTATTGACTAGGCATCGGACGAGGCCTAGCTTTTGCGCCATGAACTGGCGCGCATTTACATCGAAAATCGTCCTGCCTGCCGTGCTGCTGATGATGCTCATCGTGCAGGTCGCGATTGCCGCACATTATCCCGCGCACCTGAAGGAACAGGCGCAGAGCGAACAGCTGGGCGATGACTGCCCCGTCGCCTTCGCCGCCCATAGCCTCGGCATCGTGGCGGTCGCCGTGTTTGTCGCGCTGCAGTTTGCGCGCACCGATTTCGGCGGGGCAATGCCCGCGCTGTTCCGCGTTTTTGCCAACGCCCGTTCATTCTACGCCCGCGCGCCGCCCGCATACTCCTGATTTTTTAGCCGATTGCTGAAATTTTTGGAGTCATATTCCGATGCTCGATGCACGAAACATATCCGTGGCGCGGAAAAACGCGCCGCTGCTTTCCTTTCCCGATTTATCGGTTGAATTCGATGACCGTGTGGTGCTGCTGGGGCCGTCCGGCTGCGGCAAGACGACGCTGCTGTCGGTGATTGCGGGGCTGCTGCGTCCCAACTCAGGCGTGGTCAATTTCCATGTGCGCGACGTCTATGCCATGTCACCCCGCGCGCGCGACAAATGGCGGGGCAGGAATGTGGGCTGCGTGTTCCAGACGCTACACCTGCTGCCCGCGCTCACCCTGCGCCAGAATATCGCCCTTGCCGCCGATATGGCAGGCACGGCGCGGTACGAGGACAGGATAGACGAATTGCTGGCAAAGCTCGACCTTGCGGAGAAATCACATCGCAAGCCGGATGCCTTGAGTCAGGGCGAGCAGCAGCGCGCCGCCATCGCCCGCGCGGTCCTGAACAAGCCACAATTGCTGCTGGCCGATGAACCCACTTCCGCCCTCGACGACGCCAATGCCGAGGCCGTGATGGATTTGCTGGTCGCGCAGGCGGGGGAGACGAAGGCCGCGCTTGTCGTGGCGACCCATGATACCCGCATCCTGTCCCGTTTCACCAAAATCATCCGCCTCGATGCGCGGGTGAAGGAGATCGCATGAACGCGCTATCACTCGCACTCTCTTCCATTCGTTCCCGCCCGTTGCAATCCAGCCTCTGCGTGACCGCCGCCGCTGCGGGCGTCGCATTGCTTGCTGCGTTGCTGCTCTTGTCGCAAGGGGTGCAGGACGGTTTCCGGCGCAGCGCGCGCGGCATCGACGTCGTTGTGGGCGCGAAGGGCAGCCCGCTGCAACTGGTATTGTCGAGCGTCTATCATGTCGATGTGCCGACCGGAAATATCGACATGCAGGACATGGAAAAACTGCGGCATAACCCGAAAGTGAAATCCATTATCCCTGTCGCGCTGGGCGATAACTATCGCGGCTTCCGCATCGTCGGCACGGTGCCGGAGTATCTGGCGCATTACGGCGCGGAATATGCGCAAGGCAAAGCATTTGCCGCGCCGTTCGATGCGGTTGCGGGCGCGCTGACGGGATTGAAAACCGGCGACAGTTTCGCGGGCGTTCATGGCCTCGCAGCGGATGGCGACGATGTGCATCATTTCCATGATTATAAAATAACGGGTGTATTGAAACCGACCGGCACGGTGCTGGACAGACTGATCATCACGGCGCTTGGCAGCGTACAGGAGCTGCACCGCCACCCCGATATCGGCGACCCCGATGCCGCGGAGGATATGGAGGTCGCGCATCAGGTGACGGCCTTGCTGGTAAAGGTCAAAAGCCCTATCGCCACCATGTCGCTGCCCCGCGAGATAAATGCCACCTCGAACATGATTGCCGCCAGCCCGTCGTACGAAATGGCGCGACTGTCACAGAGCCTCGGTTTCGGACGTGATCTGTTGGCGGCACTCGGCATCGGCTTCGTCGCGCTGTCCGCCCTGATGCTGCTCTCGTCGCTGGCATCGTCATTGTCGGCGCGGCGGTATGACCTCGGCGTGCTGCGCGTGCTGGGGGCGTCACCCGAAACGCTGGCGGGGACTGTTGCAGCGGAGGGGCTGATCCTCGCGGGTGCGGGCGCTGTGGCGGGGATTGCCCTGGGCCATGCTCTCGCCTATGAAATGGCCGCCAACATCTCGAGCCTCGGCGGCGTTGTTACTCCATCGGCGTTCTTGCAATTCCATACGCTGGATGGATGGTTGTTGCTGATGGGTCTGGCGACGGGACTAGCTGCCGCTGCAATCCCCGCGCTGTCGGCGGCGCGCACGGATATTGCCGGATTGCTGGCACGGGGGCTCGCATGAAATACGTCATTCCGTTCGTGTTACTGCTAGCAACCCCCGCTCATGCGCTCGAGAGGGGGGAATATTCGACAGGCAGGAGCAGCATTTCCGGCACCATAGACCTTGGCCCTGTCGACAGCCCTTCGCAAAGCCTCAAGGACCTCGCTAAAAACTATATCGATATTCCTAAAGGGGCGACAGACTGGAAACTGCTGGGATCGACCGCCGAGAAAAATATTCAGGGCAAGGACAAGGACGGCTACGAATACCAGTATTACAAGCCCGTCTTCACGCCGGAGGTAAAGGCGCTGGCAGGCAAAGAAATCACGGTGAAGGGGTTCATGTTCCCGCTCGATTCATCCGACAAACAGAAGGAGTTTTTGATGGGTCCATTTCCCGTCGGCTGCCCTTTCCATTACCATGTCGCGCCCGCGCTGGTGATTGAGGTCCATGCCGAGAAAAAGCCGGCGAAATTTTCCTATGATCCGATAACGGTGAAGGGTGTGCTGGAACTGGTGCCGGCAGATCCCGACAGCGGCGTATTCTACCGCCTGAAAAACGCGGAAGTGGTGAAGTGATTACTTCGGCGTTTTCTGCTTGCGCGTATGCAGGATGCGCGTCCAGATGAGCCAGATCATCATCGCCCATGACGCGCCGCCCAGCCAGCCGGCCAACACGTCGCTCGGCCAGTGGACGCCTAAGTAAACGCGGGAGATGCCAGTCAGCATGGTGATGAGGATGGCGACGCCCATGAAATAGATTTTCATGCTTTTAAGCGTCTGCGCTTCCGCCAGCAGCACCGCGGGCGTCAGATAGGCAAGCGCGCTCATCAGCGAATGGCCGCTGGGGAAGCTGGAGGTGTAAACGATCGAGCCATGCGGCACGAGGTCGGGGCGCGGGCGGTCGAAGCCGTATTTCATGAGGCTGCTAAAGGCAAAACCCGTCGCGACCGACGCAG
>JAQSWE010000225.1 GCA_029266795.1 Alphaproteobacteria bacterium
ACACAGCCGGAAAACTGGCGGATTTGTTTGTCGAGCATTGCGGCTCGGTCGGCGTCGCCTTCCTCTGGGAACAGCAGCTGCTCACAAGCGCAAGCAAAGCGAAATAGGAAAACGGCGACTTTCAAGCCCCTCTCCCGCGCTAGCTCGAGAGGGGCTTAAGCGCGTCATGTTTTTGGTTGGCAACGGGCTCCCCCTGTGGCATCTTTCAACAACGAAAAAATTGAAAAAATCCACAAGGGGAATACCATGAAATCCACGCTTCACGCGCTTGCTGTTACCGCTGTTCTTGCAACACTGCTGGGCGCGTCGCCCGCACAGGCCGATTGCGCGGGGCTTCCGGGGCAGGATGCGTTGAAAACGGCGCTGACCGATGCGCGCAAGGCGAATAACGGCGGTCTCAACCTCGATATGTGGGCGACGGTTGTGGATCGCGCGGGCATCGTTTGCGCGGTGGCCTATTCGGGCGACGCGGTTGATGCGCAATGGCCGGGCAGCCGCGTGATTTCGGCGCAGAAGGCGAACACCGCGAATGCGTTCAGCCTGAAGGGCCTCGCGCTCTCGACCGCCAACCTCTATTCCGCAACGCAGCCGGGCGGCTCACTGTTCGGCTTGCAGGAAAGCAACCCCGTCAACGTGAAATCGGCCTATGCGGGCGACACATCCGATTACGGCACCGCGGGCGATGCGCTGAAGGGCGAAAAAATCGGCGGCGTGAACGTCTTCGGCGGCGGCCTTGCGCTTTATAACGACAAGGGCGAGATCGTGGGCGGCCTCGGCGTGTCGGGCGACACCTCCTGCGCCGACCACAACATCGCCTGGCGCGCGCGCAACGCGCTGAAGCTGGACTTCGTGCCGGCCGGTGTTTCCAAAGACAAAAACGACAACATCATCTATGACGTGAAAGCAGGCCACAGCGCCGGCGGCTACGGCCACCCCACCTGCGGCGGCAAGGAAGCGGAAGTGGCAAAAACACTGCCGGCTTCGTCGAAAGTGGCGGCTGCCAAGCCCGAGTAAGATTTTCTTTCGCGAAAAAAAAGGCTCTCCGCAAGGAGAGCTTTTTTTATGCTTTATGCGGTGCGCGCTGGCCTACAGGGTTTCCAGCCTGAACGGCATCTCGCTTCCTTGCGCGCGCGGGACCTGTTGTTCGGCGCGCTCTTGCAGGCCTTTTACGACTTGGGGGCGCAGGGATTTGGTGGGATCAACCTTCACAAATTTGTCGGTATACATGTCGCGGCAGAGCTCGGTGACATGGCCCAGATATTCTCGTGGCCGCAAGGGCTGGTTGCTAATGTATTTTACATGCAGCAACTTCTCCTCGGCGGTGTCGAGGCTTTTTTGAAGCCGCTGCGTGTATTCCCCGCCCAGTTTTTCGCGCAGGTAGTCATGGAGTGCCTGCAGGCGGCTCGTCATTGACGCGCCGATCATGGCTTCTCCGGTAATCTGGATCTCGTCCCAGTCGTTTCCGTTTTTCCAGGGGATTTTCATTTCGAATTGTCCGTTTCTTTCCGGGAATTCGGCGCAGGTCTTATCGACCGCCAGCACCAGATACCGGTCGGTCGCGGTGATGCCCGTTACTTTTTCTTCCCATCCGCCGCCCCAGTTTTTAAAAACAATGTTGATCTCGCCGGGGGCGGCGCGGCAAAGGAAGTCCTTGAAATCCGATAGGATGCCGACTGATTCATCCGTCATTTCATGGTCGAGGTCCCACTGGCGCGCATCAAGAACGGCATCTACTTTCACGATCAGCGGATCGCCGCCGTCATAAGCGCCCGCCGCGCCGTGCGCATACATATGTGCCACTTCTTCATCGAAGGAAAAATATACCCCCGGACGTTGCCCGCAGCGGTCGAGATTGGTGCGCGCGCTCAGCAGGCCCTTATTAAACACGCTGGTCAGCGACGAATAGTCTTTGCCGGTCGAGGTGCCATGCCAGAGAGTGACTTTTTTCATACAGCCCCGCAAAAAGCGCGCGTCGTGAGGATAAGACATTTTAATATATTCGGGTTATCAAAGTCCTAATCCCCCGAACGTGAAATAATATTTCAATTCAACAAAAACCGCCCGGTTTTGGACGAGTAAGCCTTATTAAAACCTGGGGCGGCTGACAGGCGGTGATGCACGGCGTCGGTTGATGGCATCCTCGATCACTTCGACCGCCACGTTGAACAGCTCGGCGAGCGTGACGGGCTGGGGCCGGCGGCGTTTGACGCCTTCCTCGCGCATGTCTTCCATCGTATCGAGTTTCTTGCGGGCGAGGCGCAGGGCTTTTTCGTTAAGCGGGTTGTGTTTCTTTTCTGTCTCTTCGCGGATGCGGTCGAGGATCTCGTGGCGTTTCTTCAGGCCGGTGAATTTCAGCTCCGGCTCATGTTCCAGCGCGGTCTTGAACAGCTGCCACTGGTCGTCGCGGTTTTTGACTTTCGTCAGCGCGAGCTCGGCGAAGCTGACCACCTGATAATCCTGCAGCAGCGTCTCGCGGAGCCGGTGCGTGACCGCCGTGTCGGGTTTTTCAAACAGGATCGGCAGCGCGGCGGTGAATTCGAAGATACGCTGGTTGTCGATCAGCGTCGCAAGGGTGGTATAGAGCGTCATGCGCTGCTGCATCGCCGCCACATCCTTTGCGATTTCGGCGGCGTGGTCTTGCGCTGCGAGCGCGGCAATTCTGCGCGGGTTCTGGTAGCCCTGCATCTGCGCGTCATTTGAGTCATCCGCCACCAGCGCGTCGCCGACCCAGTCCATCAGGCTGTCGACGTAATAATGGCGGTCGCTTTGCAGCGCGGTGATCTGGTCTTGCGCGTCCTGCCATTCCTGACGCTTGCGCTGGCGGGCGGCATGGGGCGTTTCGATAGTTTCGTCTGGCTTTTTCGACAGCCAGCCGGGCTTCCACCATTTCCTGTCCGGCGCGGAGGCGGGTTCTGCCACGACGAGGGGTGCGGGGATCAACACATCGGGCAGGTCGGGGATGGGCACCGGTTCGGAAAGATGTTTGGGAAGCATGGGCCGCGGGCGCAGCAGTTTGGTGTCGGGGCCAAAAGCGTCACGCGCGCGGGCGGCAAGGCCGTCGGTTGCCAGCACGATACCACCGGCATCGCCTAAAAGCTCTGCCATATAAATCGCGTCCCATTCCATGCCTTGTCCTACAAACAGGCCGAGGCGGTGATGGGCGATGAGTAAAAGTGTTTCATGTTTTTCCAGCCAGTCGCGCTGCTGTGCCGCGCGATCATCGAGCGCGGCCATATACCGCGCAAGGCTATCGCGGATATCCAGCAGCGCGGCGGCGTCTTGGGGCAAGGGTGCAGCGGTTGTCATCGGTCGTCCGGAAATTGTCAGGGACGGCAGACTAGCAGCCTCCCTGGCGTTATGCAAATACTATGATGTGGCTGATATTATTCGTTATTTGCTTGATGGTTCACGAGCGGCCCGCTGATGATGCCAAGGTCTGCGGCGATCATCGCTTCGTAATCGACGATTTCATCTTCGGGGATTTCAACCTCGGCCGGTTGCGGTCTGCCGCGCGCCTGCTTGGGCAATGTGACCTTGATCGGGGGTATCGACATGGAAATCCTCCGCAATTAAACGCCGGTCCTCTAGCCTACGGCCAGCGCGAGGATTTGTTCCGCCACCATGACACAAGAAAACCGAGCGCGATGGCGAGGGCGGTCACCGTGACGTTGAGGAGGAGGGGCGACATTACCGCTTTTTGCCGTCATCGGTGTTGCGGAAGGCAACCGGCATGGCGGGGTTGATGAGGTCGGCGCGGCGGTCGGGATGGTCGAATTTCATGTTTTTGCGGCGGCGGTCGGGGCCGGTATAGGTTTCGGCCAGCACAAAACTGCGCGGATGTTCCACGATATGTTCGATCTTCTGCGACAGCGCGCGGGCGGTGAAGGGCTTCACGAGGTAGTCGGACACGCCCGCATCGCGCGCCTTGATGACGCGGTTCTGGTGGCCCGATCCCGCCATCATCAGGATGGGGACGAAGGGGTTGGGCGAGGTTGAATCCATGCGCAGCCGCCGCGTAAAGGTGAGGCCACGGTCTGGGTTCTGCAGCCAGTCGACGATGACAAGGTCGTGGTTGTCGGAGGCGAAGCGCGCATAGGCGTCGTCGACGTTGTAGGCCGAGTGAATGGAATCTTCCGGCACCGTGAAAAACGTCAGCACGCCCCGCACCAGTTCAAACAGCGGCGGCGAGGTCTCCACCACCAATACCCTGACGTCTTTGAAATCATACGTCATGCGGTTACGCCTTGTTCTCGATGACTTCCTTCACCTTGGTCGCGAGCTGCTTCAGGGTAAAGGGCTTGGGCAGGAAATAGACATCGTCGCCGAGATGCTCCTAGAAGCGGTCATCGGCATCGCCGGAAATAAAGATGATTTTAATCTGCGGATCTTTATGTTGCA
>JAQSWE010000226.1 GCA_029266795.1 Alphaproteobacteria bacterium
CGTTCGCGTCATGGATGGGCGCGGAAGAGCCGTCGAGCAGGAACATGCGGCCCTGTTTCGCGAGGAACCAGAAAGGGCCGGTGCCGGCGGGCCATGCAGTGTCGTTCACGCGCACGAGGCCGATCGAGGTGTAGAACGGCAGCTGGCACCATTCGGCGGTCGCGGTCGCAGCCGATGCGTTATGCTTGCCCTGAATGGGGTTGATGAGTTTGAGGAAGGGCTCCAGCTGCGCGCCGACGACTTGCTGCCAGTTATACTGCTCGAACATAGCGGGATTTGCCTTTCCGGAAGAATCTGTAGAAACATTTGTTTGCGATGTTGTCATGACTCTATCCACATTACAAGGGATTGAAATTGAAGCCTGATTTTATGCGGCGACGCGCAATTTGTCCAGAAGTCTATCCATAAAGTTCTCGCACTTCACGACCTGCTCCTTGGCGATGAATTCATTCGGCTTGTGCGCCTGAGCGATGGATCCTGGGCCGCAGACGACCGTCGGGATGCCTTTATTGTGGAAGATGCCGGCTTCGGTCGCAAAACTGACCTTTTCGGTCGCATTCGCACCCGACAGCGACAGCACGAAATCGACCATCGGGTCGTCAAGGCGTATTGGCGGATTTCCTCGATGACCGTTTCCGGGTTCACTTCGGGAATGTTGCGCACTTCGAGCGAGAATTCGCAGAGGTTCGGCACGATGTTGAGCGCCGTGCCGCCCTTGACCATGCCGACATGGACGGTCGTGAAGGGCGGGTCGAACTGCTTGTTGAACGGGCCTTCGCTGGCAAAACGGCGCGCAACCGATTTGGAATAGGCGATCAGCTCCGCCGCATATTCAACCGCGTTGACCGAATAAGGGGCGAGCGACGAATGGCATTCCTTGCCATGCACGGTGCATTCGAGGTCGCAGATGCCTTTATGCCCCGTGATCGTCTTCATCATCGTGGGCTCGCCGACCACGCAAAGCTTGGGTTTTACGGCGGCATTTGCGATGTGTTCGGCCAAGCTGTGTGCGCCCAGGCAGCCGAGTTCTTCGTCGTAAGACAGCGCGAAATGGATCGGCGCAACGATGCCCGCTTTATCCGCAGGTCCGATGACCGCGTGCAGGTTCGCCTTGTTCTTGGTCTCGTCATAGACGAGGTGCGATTTGATGCCGTAGCCGTCCATGTAATCCTGCACCCAGTGGATAAGCTCGAGGTTCGACTTGACCGAGGTCGTGTCGAAGCTGACCAGTTTCGCGAGCATCTCGTGGGAGGTAAGGACGGTTTTCGTCATGATGTTCGGGCACACTTTCCTGAAAGGAATAAAGAATGACATTTAAAATAGCCGTTTTCGCGGGATATTCAATTCAAGACTGCGTTTTGCGCCCCTGAAAACGTCACCCAAGGTTTTGACTTACCTTAATAAAAAGGCTTTTGCCCCTTCCCCCGTTCCAACTGCGCGACAGGGCTATTTTATTGACATAATACGCGAAAACCTGTACAACCAGTAACATAACAAAAATAACAGATTCGATACGGCGTATCTGCAAAAGCAGGACAGCCCACAGTTGAAGGTGTGACCATGCAAGCATTTAGCGAAACCGGACTCCCCTGGGATGAAAAACTGTTCAAGGCCTATATGGCTTTTGAAAAAGGCCCCGGCCTTGGCCCCGATGACCAGAACCACCCCGTGCGCATGGCGCAGCTTTTCAACAACGTCGCGGCAAGCGACGCGCAGTTGCAGGCGCTCGCCTTCATCGCCTATATCCCCGAAGCCGCCTATGGCCAGCTGGAGCGCCGCTTCGGCACCGAAACGATGGATTTCGCGCGCGAAATTTCCGCGCATATGCGCACCGGCTTCGCCTATATCGACGAGGCGTCGCCGCAGGTGAAGGCCTTCGCCATGGCCGACAATATCGCCTGGATGGAAGAACTCGACGAAAAATTCTACGATATCGCGGCTGCCGTGCACGAGGCGGACGAAAAAGGCGAGAAGGCAAAAGTGGCGATGCCCAACATCCCCTCGCAGCGCGTGCTGGACAACATCGCGAAATTCGCGCTCAAGACCTCGGGTCAATCCGAGCTGGAAGGCACATTTATCGATAAAATCGAGCGTTTCCGTGAATCCCTGCCTGAAAAGCTGGAAGTTCTCGGCCTCTCGCCGATGCCGGCGCCGGAAGCGAAAGCCTTCGACCAGACGGGCCTGCTGAACGACCCCGTCGTGAAAAACGCCTATGCCGCGCTGATGGCGAACCCGCGCCTTGACGCGGATGACGTCGCTCTCGCAACCGAAGCCGCGCAGCTTTTGAGCGCCAGCCGCTCCACCCAGAACCCGACCGCGATTGCGAACACGCTGCTCGACCTTGGCATTCCCAACCGCGGGCAGGACGACGTAAAATTCCTGTCGAACCGCGTCGACTGGGATGTGCTGGAACTTTTTGCGGGCTATAACGTCCGCGCGGGCTACGTGCCCGAAGGCATCAAGAACGCCCCGATCGAGCTGCGCCAGGAAGCAATGTCCTGGGGCGTTATCTCGCTCGACCGCTCGCTGAAAAAAGTGGGCGAGATGTTCACGATGATGGAGGAACACCCCGAACGCTTCACCGAATCCGCAATCCCCATGATCAAGTCCAGCGTGCTGACGCAGCTGGGCGGCCAGCTGCGCTCGTCTCAGGGTTTCCTGAAAGAAATCGGCGACACCGCACAGGCACCCGAACTGAAGGGGCTGATGGAAACCAAGATCGACGCCGTCGCCAGCTTCATCGCCGAGAAAACACCGAAGCCGGTCCTGATGCTGCCCGCGCCGAAGAAAAAGCCGGGCAAGGAATTCGACCTCAAACCCGGTCGCTCATTCGACCTTTAATACCAGATACCCCTGGACGACAGGGATTCGGGGGACGCCTTTTTGGAGGGGCGTCCCCCTATTTTTTGCACGCGCTGCAGCATATCTAACCAATTGGATTATATCACTTTTGAGCGCATGTTATTTTCACATAATAGATTGACAGTGCCGATCCCGATTTGCTAGAAAGTAGTCTTCGCTGCCATATAACAGCGGGGAAGAAACCCTGCACACCGAGGAGTGTATTCAATGCAATTCAACGAAACCGGCCTGCCGCTCGACGCGACTGTTTTTAAGGCCTTCACGATGTTTTCGAAAAATGCCGCGCAGGAAGCGCCCAAGGCGCGCCAGATCCAGCCCGGTGTCACCGCCGAAAAACCGGCCGAGCATGACAATTACCCCGTGCGCATGGCGCAGCTGCTGAACGAGACCGGCAACACCGACCCGCAGCTCCTCTCGCTCGCGCTGCTCAACGTCATGCCGCCGCAGACCTACGGCATCGTCGAAAAATCTTTCGGCAAGCCGATGGTGGACCTGCTGGCGGAGGCGACAAAGCACAACAAGACCGCTTTCGCCTATGTCGAGGAAGCCAGCGAAACCGTGAAGCTGCTGACGCTCGCGGGCGCGGTTGCGACCTTCGAGGAATTCCGCGGCGAAGCGCAGAAGGCAGAAGAAATGCTGCTGAAACTGGCCGACGGCCAGCAGCCCGCAAACGGCCGCCTGATGATCCCGATGATCCCCGATATGCGCGTGTACGAACGCCTGTCGGAAGTGCTGTTCGATAAAACCAGCAGCCGCACGCTGGAAGAAACCTTCCGCGAAAAACTGTCCGACTTCAAAAACGACAACGAACGCCTGAAAAGCCGCATCATCGAGATGGGCTTGGCCGAACAGCTGCCGCCGCAGATCAGCTATATGCTGAACCGCCCCGACAGCGCGTCGTTCCGCTATCCGTCTTTCGAAGAAACCGGCCTGCTCGACACGCCGAAAGTGCGTGCGGCCTATGAAGTGATCACCACGCATCCCTTCGTGCCGCCCGAAGGTTTCGAGGCCGCGATCGAAGTCGGCAAGCTGCTGACCGAAAAACTGGAAGCGCCGAGCCCGACCGCCGTCGCCACCAGCCTGCTGATGACCGGCATGCAGCACATCACCCCCGACGATTTCGAGTTCCTCGACAAGAAACTCGACTGGGATGTGACCGACCTGATGAAAAAATACGGCAAGGAATCGGGCGTCAGCCCCCGCGAAATCGCGACCGCGCCGGTCGAGATGAAGCAGGTGCTGCTGGCCAACACCATCGCCGGCCTCACCGGCATGAAGGAAGGCATCAAGTCGATAAAAGAGATGATCGACCAGCAGGAAGACATCCCGGCGGAAGTCCGCCCGATGGTTCTGGCCGAGAACCTCCAGCGCATGCTGTACATGACCGACATGATGGACCAGACACGCCGCATGATCGGCAATTCCGAAGCGCCGCAACTGGACGCCGCTTTCAAGACCATCTTGAAAGAAGTGCGCGCCGACATCGCGGCCAACCTGCCGCAACCGCCCGAGCGCCCCTTCGGTGGCCTGGGTGGTCCCGGCGGTCGCGGCCCGCGCCCGTCGTCGCCCGGCGGCCACAGCTTTGATTTGGATTAATCGACGCTAACTTAAAAAATAACAAAATCCCCCGGTCTCACAGCCGGGGGATTTTTGATTCGCGGAAAACATCGCCTTTCCTGCGTTACAAACGCGTATAACACGCGGCATTTTTGAAAAAATTTTTCGGCGCGCATGTGTTTCGTTTTGCGCGGCATTCGCCTGTCACAAACGCGTTGTCACGAAATGTACGGTTGAAACTTGAGATCAAAGTTGAGAGAATCTAATCAGGCTCAGGAAGTGCGGGCGGAGAGAATAAAACGGCCTAGAGCTTCTTGATATTTTTCTCGTCATAGGCGCAGGAGATCGAACCGCCCCGGATCGCATCGGGGATGTCGAAGGTACGCTTGATGCCCGCCTGCAGATCGTCATCGAGCGCGTAGATGCTGGCGCAGGCAACCTCGTCGCCGGGGTCGCCGTTGACGAGCGGGCAGAACATCAGTTTCTGCCCTTCCAGATCGAACATCGCCTGGAACGACATGTTGTCGCTGCCCTTGCGCGGTGAAAGCGGGACATTGGCGCGGCTTTGCGGCGTCAGGCGGAACTGGGTTTCGGCGAAGTCTTTCCAGTTGCGGCCGAATTTGGCGGCCCCCATGCCGACGCGGCAGTAGAGCGACTGGCTGGCGGCCTCCGCCGCTTCGGGCGCGGCCATCTTGGCGACTTCGCTGTCAAGCGGGCGGTATTGCGGTTTCTGCTGGAAGTATTTCGAGAGGTCGGGAATCTGGTCGCAGGCACCCAGCAGCAGCGGCAGGAGAAGCGCCGGCAGAAGCGACTGAACACGTTGAAAGAAAGAGATTTTCATGTCTTGTTTTTCATGGACTGGGTA
>JAQSWE010000227.1 GCA_029266795.1 Alphaproteobacteria bacterium
GAGGCGTTGCAGGCGGAAAACCAGTACACCATGTACCAGCCGTCGGAAGTCGAGCTGAGCATGACGACCGAGGCCATCATCAAGGAAGTCGAGCGGCTGAAGCCCGCGCGCGTGGTGGTGGATTCCCTGTCGGAATTGAAGCTGCTGGCGCAAAGCCCGTTGCGCTTCCGCCGCCAGATCCTCGCGCTGAAAAAATTCTTCACCACGCGGTCCTGCACGGTGCTGTTCCTCGACGACAAGACGGCGATCGGCGCGCCGGAAAGCTTCCAGCTGGAAAGCATCGCGCATGGCGTGATCGACCTCGAACAGCTGTCGCCCGAATACGGCGCGGAAAAGCGCCGCATGCGCATCAAGAAATTCCGCGGCCAGAAATACCGCGGCGGGTATCATGATTTCGCCATCGAGAAAGGCGGCATTTTCCTGTTCCCGCGCATCATTCCGTCGGAACATGAAACAATACACGACAAAGGCAAGCTGGAAAGCGGCATCGCCGAAATCGACATGCTGATGGGCGGCGGTGTTGACGAGGGTACAAGCGTCTTGCTGCTCGGCCCTGCCGGCATCGGCAAATCGACCATATCGCAGCAATATGCCGTAACCGCGGCGCGCAACGGCCATCAGGCCGTGATCTTTACCTTCGACGAGAGCATCAGCACGATGATGCACCGCTCGGAGGGTATCGGGCTGGAGCTCAAAAAATACGTCGATGAAGGCCTCATCCATGTACAGCCCATCGACCCCACCGAAATGTCGCCCGGCGAATTCGCGCATCGCGTACGGATGGCGGTTGGCGGCGAAAACGGCACGACTCCCGCGCGCGTCGTGGTGATTGACAGCCTGAACGGCTACCTGAACGCCATGCCGGAGGAACGCTTCCTGATGTCGCAGATGCATGAGCTGCTGACCTATCTGGGCCATCATGGCGTCGTCACCTTCCTTGTCGTCGCGCAGCACGGGCTGCTGGGCAATGCGATGCAGACGCCACTCGACACGAGCTATCTTGCGGATTCGGTCATCCTCTTCCGCTATTACGAATGTGACGGCGAGGTGCGTCAGGCGATTTCCGTGGTGAAAAAGCGCAGCGGCGACCATGAACGCACCATCCGCGCCTTCGACATCACCGATAAAGGTATCAAGGTGGGCGAGCCCCTGTCGAAATTCAGGGGTGTACTGACCGGCACGCCGGTGCATCAGGAACAGCTCTAAGGAGAATAGATGGACGCCGTTCAGGACACAGACATCGATCTTCGCGTCCTTATCCTCGCCCCGACGGCGAAGGACGCGCAGATCACGGCAAGCATCCTGCGCGAGTCCGGCGTGCCCTGCCATGTCTGCAAGCATATCAGCGAGATCAGCGCGGAAATTGGAAAAGGCGCAGGTGCCGCCATTATTACCGAGGAATATCTGCTCTCCGACCGCAGCAACGCGCTGGGCAACATTTTGGCGCAGCAGCCGGCTTGGTCGGATTTCCCCTTCCTGCTGCTGACGCCCGCGCGGGAGCCGTCGGAGGCCGCGCGGCGGCGCATGGATCTATTGCAGCATATGACGCTGATCCGCCGCCCCGTTCAGGTGATCGAGCTTTTGAGCGCGATCCGCGCGGCCTTGCGCGACCGCACGCGGCAGTATCAGGTACGCGACCATCTGGCGGAGCGCGACCGGCAGGCGGAGGAGCTGGTGCGGGAGCGCGACCGCGCGGAGGAAGCCAACAAGGCCAAATCCGACTTCTTGGCCAATATGAGCCACGAGATCCGCACACCGATGAACGCCATTTACGGCCTGTCGCAAATCTTGGGCGCAAGCAAGCCGCTCACCGCGAAGCAGGAACAATATATCAATACGCTCCAGACCAGCGCCAATTCGCTGCTGGCGCTCATTAACGACCTTCTCGATATCTCGAAAATCGAAGCAAGCTCGGTCGAGCTGGAGCGCATTCCGTTTAACCTTGCACAGCTGGTGAATGATGTGACGTCGATCATCTCGGTGCAGGCGAAGCTGAAACAATTGCGCGTCGTGATCGAAGGCAACCTTGATTATAGCTCGGTTTATGTGGGCGACCCGACGCGGCTGCGGCAGGTGCTGACCAATCTATGCAGCAACGCGGTCAAATTCACGGAAAAAGGCGGCATCACCATCACCGTCAACGAAGGCAACGCAGACCGGCGCGGGATGCGCCGCGTGACGCTTGCGGTGCGCGACACCGGCATCGGCGTGACGAAAGAACAGGTCGACACCATCTTCCACAAATTCGTGCAGGCCGATAATTCGATCACGCGCAAATACGGCGGCAGCGGCCTCGGCCTTGCGATTTCAAAACGCCTGATCGAAATCATGGGCGGCACTATTGCGGTGGACAGCGTGCCGGGCGAGGGCTCGACCTTCACCGTCACCCTGCCCCTGCAGCCCGGCACGGAGGAAGACGGCAGGCACGCGCCGCTTGCCCTGACAAGCCGCAAAAATGCAGCACCGGCGCAGGGGCGGATATTGCTGGTCGAGGACAATTTTCCCAACGTGCTGGTCGCAGGCACGTTTCTGGAGCAATTCGGCTATAGCTTCGACGTGGCATCCAACGGGCATCACGCGCTGGAACAGCTTCAAAACCAGTATTACGACGCCGTGCTGATGGATGTGCAGATGCCGAGAATGAATGGCTGGGACACGACGCGCGCCATCCGCGCGGAAGAGCAGGAAAAAAACCGCCACCGTATGCCCGTCATCGGAATGACCGCCCATGCCCTCAGCGGCGACCGGGAACGCTGCCTTGAAGCGGGAATGGACGATTATATCTGCAAGCCCTTCGATGCGCAGGAGCTGCGGGCCAAGCTGAAGCTGCTCATCCCCGATAAAACCGGCCTCGACAGTCTCAATTAACTTATCTTGAAATCGACATATCGCCGGAATCGATATCGTTCATATCTGCGCGGTTCTGCTGCATCTGCGCGAGCGAACAGGCATGGGGAACCGATTTCGTCCGCACCATGATGTCATGCGCGACGTAGCTCATGCCAAGTGTGACGATGTAAATAAACACCGTCATCCACAGCGTATCTTTGGGGGTCCATGTCGCCTGCACGTATTTCATGCGTTCGCGCTCCGACACCTTGAACTGCCAGACGCAGGATTCCAGCTTCCAGAAGCCAAGTGTGAGCAGGCCGAGATTGGCGAGCGCCAGCTGTTGCCAGGTGAACAGGATAAAAAGCGCAGGGATGCAGCCGACGGTCAGGTAGCCCACCCACGGCGCGAGCTGCCACGACACCATGATCATCGTGGAAATAAACGCGAGGTTCGCCCAGAAGCGCAGATGCACCTGATCTGGCGTGACGTTCTTCTGCTTTTTCGCGGGCATGTAGATTTTATAGTATTCGTAAAGGATATAAGCGCAGAGGAGGAACAGCACGATGCCAGCGCCTTGAATGAAGGCATGCCCCTTGCCGTCCGCGCTGCAGGCGAGCGGTTCCAGCTTGGGCGCGAGGCTGCAGGCTTTTTTCTTGATGGCGACCGGAAAGGCGAAGGGATCGACCAAGAACATTTTGGTCACGACCGCGCCCATCATGATGAAGGCCGTCTGCCGCAAGCCCTTGCGCTGGTTGGCAAGGCCGCGCTTCATCGCGAACATCGCACAAAGGAATATCAAAGGCCCGCCGGCATAGTACAGAAACCATGCCAGGTCGAAGCAGTAAAACCAGCACATCATCAGCATGGGAATACCTCTTGCGCCTTGAATCTGCTGGATTATGCCATGAAAACCCTTGTTATTACTAGGCTATGACCTTGGGCTTTGACTTTTTCGGGGCAAAAAGCCATCCTGTGAACCGGTTCAACAATCCAGTTACGTAAATCATGCAGACCCTTCCCGCGCTTCGCACAGAGATCATCGGTTTTGACAGCGGCTGGGGCTGCGCGAATTTCCTCTGCGAAGACGGGCCGACATCCGTGAATGCGTCGAGCATCCTCGCCCTCCTCGCGGCCCGCGATGTCTCAGCACAATGGCACGGACCACTCGGCCTCAAATTTTTGGGCAAGCATGAAGATGTGAAGGGCAAGCTCGACAGCCTCCCGCAGGTGCTGACGGGCTTGCGCCGCCTTTCCGACACTGTGCGAGTCTCGGTCGAAAACGGCAATATCCCTCTCGTTATCGGCGGCGACCATTCCAGCGCGATCGGCACATGGTCGGGCGTTGTTGCCGCGAAAAAAGCGCATGGAAAATTCGGCCTGATCTGGGTCGATGCGCATATGGACTGCCACACCATCGAAACATCATATCAAGGGAAATGGGGCGGCTGGTGGCACGGTCAGCCCGTCACGGCACTGACCGGACACGGCTTGCCCGACCTGCAGCATATCGGCGGCATCGTGCCGAAAATCTCCCCCTGCA
>JAQSWE010000020.1 GCA_029266795.1 Alphaproteobacteria bacterium
ATTTCATTGCGGAAGGTCGTGTCGTTGAACATCGCCTTCACGAGGTCTTGACAATCGTCGAAGCTGCCGTCGATCGCGATATTGTGGACGTTATCGTCCAGCACCGTTGTCATCTGGCGGCGCTGCACTTCCGATACGCGGCCCTTCGGGTGCAGGACGAAGATATCGACATTATCCTTGCCGCGGAACGCTTCGATGGCGGCGGAGCCGGTATCGCCCGAGGTTGCGGCGATGATCGTCGTGCGCAGTTTTTTCTGGGCGAGGATATGGCTGAACACCTGCCCGAGGAATTGCAGCGCAACGTCCTTGAACGCCAGCGTGGGGCCGTGGAACAGCTCCAGCACATGGAAATTGTCGTCGAGCTTGCGCAACGGCGCGATTTCCTTGGTCGAGAAATTTTTATACGACGCGCGCAACAGCTCGATCAGCTTTTCCGACGGGATATCGGCGCTGACGAAGGGCAGCATGACGCGCCACGCGACTTCCAGATAGTTCTGGCTGTTCATGTTGCCGATTTCGGCTTCCGACAGATGCGGGACGGATTCCGGCACGTAGAGGCCGCCGTCGGAGGCGAGCCCCGCCAGCGTCGCGCCGGAAAAACCAAGGCGCGGTGCCTTGCCGCGCGTGCTGATATAGCTCAGCATGATCCCTCATATGCTTTTTCGAGATAGCGTTCGGTCACATGTTTCTTGAAGAAATGCGTCGACATTTTCTGCCCCGTCACTTTTTCGACGAGTTCCTGCGGCTTGTAGAGGCAGCCTTTCGACTGCACATTGTCGCGCAGCCAGCCGTTGAAAGGCTTGAAGTTGCCTTTCGCGGCGTCCTGCATCACGTTCGGCAATTGCTTTTTCATGGTGTCGACGAATTGCGCGGCAGTGAACGCGCCGAGCGCATAGGCGGGGAAATAGCCGAACGCGCCGAAATACCAGTGGATGTCCTGCAGGCAGCCGCGGCGGTCGTCGGGCGGCGTCACGCCCAGCAGCGCCTTGAAGCCTTCGTTCCATGCCTCGGGCAGATCCTTTACCTGCAGCGTGCCTTCGACCATCGCCTTTTCGAGGCGGTAGCGCATGATGACATGGGCGGGATAGGTGACTTCGTCTGCTTCCACGCGGATAAAGCCGCGCTCCACCTTGATCGCGTGGCGGTAGACGTTTTCGGCATCCCATTCGGGACCCTTGCCGTTGAAAGCCTTCTGGATGATCGGCGCGAACCACTGCCAGTATTCGCGGCTGCGGGCGAGCTGCATGTCGAGCGACAGGCTTTGCGATTCATGGATCGCCATGCCCATGTTCTGGCTTGCGCCCACCGGCTGGTGCTGCCATTCGCGGGGCGTGAAGCGGTCATAGAAACCATGGCCTGCTTCATGCGCCACAGCTTGCAGCGCGTTGATGAAGCTGTCGGTGTTATAGCGCGTGGTGATGCGCACATCGTCGCCAATGCCGGTCGAGAAGGGATGCGTCGAGGTATCGAGACGACCCCAGCTGGATTCAAAGCCGAGCGCTTCACACAACTGTTTGCCGAGTTTTTCTTGGATGTCTTGCGCGAACGGGCCGTTGAGCGGCAACGGCTCTTTTTGTTTCTCCAGAACCTGATCGAGGAAACCGGGGACGAACGCCGCGATATCGTCAAAAATAACGTCGACGTCTTTGCTGGTCATGTGCGGCGCGTAGGGGTCCATCAGCGCGTCATAGAGCGGCTTTTTCAGCTTGGCCGCTTTCACTTCCGCCTGTTCGCGCACAATATCGAGCAACCGCGCGAGGTCGTCCTGCACGATTTTAAAGTCGCTTTCGGCGCGCGCCTTGCGCCAGATGACTTCGGTCTTGGTTTCCTGCCCCATCTTGCGCGATACGAGGTCGGCGGGCAGCGCGGTTGCATGGGTGTATTGCCACTGCATGATGTCGAGGTTCGCGCGTTCCCACTCGCTGAGGCTTTGCGTGTTCACGCCCGCCATCCAGTCGCCCAGCTGCGGATCGGTCGCCATTTCGTGGATCATGACGCCGAGGGTTTCAATCTGCTTGGCGCGCTGGTTGACGCCTTTTTCGGGCATCAGCACGGCTTTGTCCCAGTCCAGCACGCTGTCAATCTGGCGCAGCGTCATGATTTTTTCAAAGCGTTCTTCGAGTTTTTTATACGCCTGCATGTTTTTGCTCCGTTGTCGCGGCCGGCTGGCGGCTCGCCATGAGATAGATCAGCAGCATGACCGCAGCCATGCCGAACCAGAAAATCGCGTAGTTTTTGTGGTCATTCGGGATGTCGACGCGCAAAGACCCGCCCGCCGGATAAACGCCCGCCGGTTCCGCCACTGTGTCGACGACGAAGGCGGGCGCGGCGGCATCCATCGCTTTGGTGTCGATCCAGTACCACTGGTTTTTCGCGGGGTCATTCACGGGTGCGAACATGGTTTTGGCGGGGAAGCGCACGAAGCCTTCGACCTGCACGATGCCTTCGGGGCGGTTAATGGTTTTAATGTCGTCGGAAATCCAGCCGCGATTGACCAGCACAGTGCCGCCAGATGCGCGGCGGAATGGCACCACCATGTCGTACCCGACCTTGCCGTCACGCACGCGGGGGCCGAGGTGAAATTCGCGGTCATAAAGGAACTGCCCCGCCAGCGTCACGCGGCGGTATTCCCATGCGGTTTTGTCGTCGATGGCCTCCGGCAGCGGCACGGCGGCACCCGCCATCTGGCTGTCGAGCCGCGCCAGAAGCCCCTGTTTCCATTCCAGCCGCTCCAGCTGCCACACGCCCAGCCCGAACGCGACCGCGACGATGGCGATCGTCAGCAGGGTCGGAATCAGGCGGAACTGGAAGGTTTTGGCGGGCATGGGGGTATCCGTATATTTGGGCTTGCTTATATTAATGTTGTTCTGCAAAAAGGTGGAGTCATCTTTAGGTTTATATTTTACAGAAAAGGCCGCCACCCATGGTGTCCCGCCCGCTGACCATCGGCGAAACCGCGCTTGCGAAAAGCGTCTTCGGCGATTCCATCGATTACGCGGCCGTCACCATCAACGACGGGAAATTTGCCGGGTTCCATCCCGAAGGCACCGCGATGGCACCCAACGGCAACCTGTACATGTATGGCTGCTATTCCGACGACTACTCAGCGCGCGAGCCGTATGGTCAGGCATTGTTCATCCACGAAATGACGCATGTCTGGCAGTACCAGAACAAGATTCTCGCCCCGATCGCGGAGGCGGTGAAGCTGAATCTTGCGCATAAATTCAATTACCGCGCGGCGTATGACTATACGCTGGAGCCGGGCAAGGACCTGATCGAGTACAACATGGAACAGCAGGCGAGCATCGTGCAGGACCGCTTCCTGCTGCAGCGCGAGCCCGGATCCGAATTCTGGAGCAATTGCCTCAACGTCGAATACGGCGCGCAGCGCATGGCGCTTTACGATCAGGTGCTGGCGAAGTTTGACGCCGACCCCAGTTACGCGAAACAGGCGCAGTTTCCGACGGCGGCGTCGAAGAAAAAGCCAGGCGCAAGCAAGGACAAATGACAAAAGAACTGACCAATAAGAGGAAATGGATTGCTGTTGGCCAGGTCCTCTTCGCTATTTTATTCCCTTTTTGTCTATTTTGGATTTCGCCTTTAGAGCGTTTCACAACTGACATGTTGAAAAATATCCCTTGGCAACCAGTCCGACAATTCCTTGCTATGGGCATCATTTTAGGCGGCGGCATTGCTGCTCTTGGGTGTCTGCCATGTAGCCGGCAGGCCAGAATATTTATTTTGATTGTTTACGCTGCTTTAATGACGCCGGCCATCTTGATTGCTGCCATCATTCACGCGTGCAATCGCGGCGACTGCCTTTAACCTTTCCGATGCCGCCATTCCAATAAAATGATGTAAGCCTTCACCACCGGCAGCAGCAGCGCCATCGCGCCCAGCATCACGGTAAGCCATAGCACCCCATGCAGCCAGAGCGGCGGGTGGGCGAGGTTTTCGAATGCCCAGGCCAGCGGAATGATCGTGATGCCGAAGAAGAAGATCAGGAAGACGCTCGCCCCGTCGCCGATGTCATGCGCGCCAAGATCCGCGCCGCAGTCGGCGCAGGTTTTCACGACGGTGATCGAGCGCGACTGGAACAGCCGGCCTTTACGGCAGACGGGACAGCGCGGTTTCAGGCAGAAGCGGAGGTCCTGAACGATGCTCAGGCGTTGCCCCACCAGTAGATCGCGACGAAGAGGAACAGCCATACAACGTCCACGAAATGCCAGTACCATGCGGCGGCCTCGAACCCGAAATGGCTCTTCGCGGTGAAATGCCCCTTCATGTTGCGGAACAGGCAGACCAGCAGGAAGATGGAGCCGACGAGGACGTGGAAGCCGTGGAAGCCCGTCGCCATGTAGAAGGCGGAGGAATAGATGTTGCCGCCGTTTTCGATCGAGAAACGGAAGGTGGCATGCATGTATTCATACACCTGGAAGCAGGTGAAGAACGCGCCGAGCAGCACGGTGATCAGCAGCGCCTTGGTTGCTTCCGCCTGTTTGTTTTCGAGGATCGCGTGATGCGCCCAGGTGACCGTGCAGCCGGACAGCAGCAGGATCAGGGTCATCAGGAAGGGAATGTCGAAGGCGTCGATCGGCACGACGCTGGAGGGGGGCCATGCGAAGCCAATCGCTTCGGTCGGACGCAACGCGCCGTTGAAGAAAGCCCAGAAGAAGGCGACGAAGAACATGACTTCGGACGAAATGAACAGCGCCATGCCGTAGCGGAAGCCGATTTTAGCGATGGGGCTATGCGCCTTTTCCACGACCGCTTCATGGATGACGTCTTTCCACCAGACCCAGAACACCGCACCGAGCAGGATGAAGCCCAGAACTACCCACCAGATACCGAATTGAAATTGGCCGATTGACGCGTCCTTCAGTGAGTTCGGGAACATGTCCACAAGCTTTACCTTGTGCATGTACAGGACCGCAAACAAAGCAAGAAGACCCGCCGCAAATGATCCCACGAAGGGCCACGGGCTTGCATTGACCAGATGGTAGGGGTGGGGCTTGCCGCCCTTCAGGTCATATACCGGTTCATCGGACATGGGTCGTTCCTTTTCGTTAGCCTTTGTCGTTCACAAAATCGTCCATCGCCTTCTGCAGTTCGGTACTGTCTTTGCGGAAGAAGGTGTAGGACAGGGTAATGGTGTCGATGCCTTTCAGGTCAGGGTCATCGACGATGGCGGGGTCGATATAGAACACGACCGGCATGGAGACTTTCTGCTGCGGCTTCAGGATTTGCTCGCCGAAGCAGAAGCACTGCGTCTTGTAGAAATATTTACCCGCGCGGAACGGCGTGACGTTGTAGACCGCCGTGCCCGCAACGGTTTCGGTCGTCGGGTTGAGGGCGGAGAAAGACGCGAAACCATCCGCACCGATATTGAGCGTGACGGGCCCCTGCTCCGACTGGAAATCCCACGGCATGCCGGGCGATGTGTCGGCGTGGAAACGCACCGTGATTTTACGGTCTAGTTCGGCGTGCCGTTTTTTCGCGTCGGCGACTTGCGCCTCCTGCGTTGTGCCGCCCCAGCCCATCAGCTTGCAGGTAAGTTCGTACAAGGGGACGGAGGCGAAAGACAGCGCAACCATGAAGAAGACCACGCCGAGGGTAATCTTCAGAACTTTCGCGTTTTTCTGCTGGAGCGTCGGTTCCATCATCAGCCGCCCTTCATGCGGATGATGGTCACGACAAACACCGTGACCATGAAGGCGATGACGGAGAGGAACACCGCGTAGTTTTTAAGTTTCTTGCGCTTATGCAGTTCGGATTTCGGCATGTTTACACCTTGTCCATCATCATGACGGTGAACAGAGCAAACAGGTAGAATATCGAATAGCCGAACATCAGGCGCGCGAAGCGGTAGCCGGTTTCGCGCAGCACGCGCAAGGAACTGACGATGAACATCAGGTGCAACAGCGACGCGATGACAAGATAAACCACGCCCGCCATGCCCATGAAATACGGGGCGAGGACGAAGGGGGTCATCAGAAGCGTGTAGAGCACCATCTGACGCTTGGTCGAGGCTTCGCCCGCCACGACAGGCATCATCGGCACATTCGCCTTTTTATAGTCGTCGTTGCGGTACAGCGCGAGCGCCCAGAAATGCGGCGGGGTCCAGAGGAAGATGAGCGTGAACATGACGATTGATTCAAGCGACACGCCGCCCGTCACCGCCGCCCAGCCGATCATCGGCGGGAAAGCGCCTGCCGCGCCGCCGATCACGATGTTCTGCGGCGTGATGCGTTTCAGCCAGATGGTGTAGATCACGACGTAGAAGAACGATGCGAAGGCGAGCAACGCCGCCGCCGTCCAGTTGACCGCAACGCCCATCAGGCCGACGGAGAGGAAGGTCAGCACGACGCCAAAGCCCAGCGCCTCCGCCGAATCCACGCGCCCCGTGACGATGGGGCGGTTTTTCGTGCGGTTCATGACGGCGTCGATATCCTGCTCGTACCACATATTGATGGCACCCGATGCCCCTGCCCCGACCGCGATGCAGAACACCGCGACCAGTTGCAGGAACGGATGCAGGTGGCCGGGCGCGAGGACAATCCCCGCCACGCCCGAAAACACCACCAGCGTCATCACGCGCGGCTTCAGGAGCTCGATGAAATCGCGGATACGCGTTTCAGCGCGCGCGGCATCGGGCGCTACGTCGAAACTGTATGTCGCGAAATCGGTCATGGATCCTTTCAGCCTTTCACAACGGGCTGGATTTCAAACTGGTGGAACGGAGGCGGGGATGACAGGTGCCATTCCAGCGTGTTCGCGCCTTCACCCCAGTAATTCGCCTCGACCTTGCGGCCAAAGAAAATCGTGTAGATGGCGACGCAGAAGAAGAACACCGACGCGCCGCCGGCGATATACGCGCCGTAGGACGAAATGGTGTTCCAGCCTTCAAACGCATCCGGGTAATCCGGGATACGGCGCGGCATGCCCTGCAACCCTAAGAAGTGCTGGGGGAAGAACAGCATGTTGACACCGATGAAGGTGGCGTAGAAGTGCAGCTGGCCTGCCCATTCGGGATACTGGCGGCCCGACATTTTGCCGATCCAGTAATACCAGCCCGCGAAGATCGCGAAGACCGCGCCGAGCGAGAGGACGTAATGGAAGTGCGCGACCACGTAGTATGTATCGTGCAGCGCGACGTCCATGCCCGCATTCGCCAGCACGACGCCCGTGACGCCGCCCACCGTGAACAGGAAAATGAAGCCGATCGCCCAGAGCATCGGCGTCGTGAAGCGGATCGAGCCGCCCCACATCGTCGCGATCCAGGAGAATATCTTGATCCCTGTCGGCACCGCGATGACGAGCGTCGCCGCCGTGAAGTAAGCGCGGGTGTCGACGCTCATGCCGACCGTATACATATGGTGCGCCCAGACGACGAAGCCGACGAAGCCGATCGCGACCATCGCATAAGCCATGCCCAGATAACCGAAGATGGGCTTGCGCGAGAAGGTGGAGACGATCTGGCTGACGATGCCGAAGGCGGGCAAAATCATGATGTAGACTTCGGGGTGGCCGAAGAACCAGAACAAATGCTGGAACAGGATCGGGTCGCCGCCGCCTTCAGGCTTGAAGAAAGACGTGCCGAAATTGCGGTCGGTCAGCAGCATGGTGATCGCGCCGCCAAGGACGGGCAGCGAGAGGACCAGCAGGAAGGTCGTGACCAGCATCGCCCAGACGAACAGCGGCATGCGGTGCAGCGTCATGCCGGGTGCGCGCATGTTGAAGATCGTGGTGATGAAGTTGGCCGCGCCGAGGATCGACGATGCGCCCGCAAGGTGCAGCGCGAAGATCGCCATATCGACTGAAGCATTCGGGTGGCCGACGATGGATGACAGCGGCGGATAAACCGTCCAGCCCGTGCCGGCGCCTCCGCCGACGAAGGCGGAACCCAGCAGCAGCAGGAAAGCCGGCACGATCAGCCAGAATGACACGTTGTTCAGGCGCGGGAACGCCATGTCGGGCGCGCCGATCATGAGCGGCAGGAACCAGTTGCCGAAGCCGCCGATGAGCGCAGGCATGACGACGAAGAAGACCATGATAAGGCCGTGCGCCGAAATCAGCACGTTCCACATCTGGCCGTCGGTCACGTATTGCAGTCCGGGGTGCTGCAGTTCGGCGCGCATGACCATCGAGAAGCCGCCGCCGATCAAGCCTGCGATTGCCGCGAAGATCAGGTACAGCGTGCCGATATCTTTATGGTTGGTCGAGCAGAACCAGCGCTTGAAGAAGCCGGGCTTGTGGTCATGATGATGGTCGTCATGGCCGCCATGCGCGTGGTCGTGGCCGTGATGGTTGTCGTTATGCGTCTTGGCCATTATTATTTCGCTCCTGCTTTTTTCTTGGCGGCGTCTTTCGCGGCGCCTTCAACGGCATCTTTTTTGTCTGATTTCGCGTTAGCCGTGGGGTCGGCGGTGCCGGCCGCATGTGCTTCGCCCGCGTTTTTCACAGGCTCCAGCAGGTTCGTGCCGGCGGCCTTGTCAACGGCGGGGGTGGCAGCGCGTTTTTCAGCGGCGATTTCTTCGGGCATCTTGCCGCCCTGCGCATGGATCCACTGCGCGAAGCGTTCTTTCGAGACCGCATTCACTTCGATCGGCATGAAGCCGTGGTTCGCGCCGCAGAGTTCCGAGCACTGGCCGTAATAGGTGCCTTCTTTGTCGATGCGCACCCAGGTCTCGTTGGTGTGGCCGGGAACCGCGTCGAGTTTCACGCCGAAGGCGGGAACCGCGAAAGCATGCAGCACATCGGCTGCCGTGATCAGCAGGCGGATATTGGTATCTACCGGCAGCACGATCGGATTGTCGGTCGCGAGCAAACGCGGGCGCGGATCGTTGTTCTTTTTCAGGTCTTCTTCGCTCACGAGGTTGGCGAGGAAGTTCACGCCGCCATGGTCGGGGTATTCATAGCCCCAATACCACTGGTAGCCCTTGATATTCAGCGTCATCTCCGCGTTCTGGGTGCGGTCGGCGGTGTAGAGCAGCTTCATCGACGGCACGATCAGCAGGACAAGGATAATGACCGGCACAACCGTCCAGACGACTTCCAGCATCGTGTTATGCGTGGTGCGGGACGGGTTGGGGTTCACATGGCGGTTGTAGCGCACGACCACCCAGATGAGCAGCGCGAGGACGAAGAGCGAGGTCCCGGTGATGATCGGCACCAGCAGGTGGTTGTGGAATTCTTCCATCTGCAGCTTGACCGGCGAGGCATGCGGCTGGAAGCCGAAGGCCCAGTTCTTCGGCTGGCCGATGATCTCGAGGCCCTCCGCCGCGCCCGCGAAGGCGGGATGCACGTAAATGGCCAGGGCGAGAACGCCGGTTAAAATTGCCACGAGGCTCAGTCTTTTGAATGTCATTTTTTCTAGATCCGTCATGAGGGATAGGCCGGACTCGACCATGTGACAGTTATATACCTGTCACATATGCTTGTGAAGCATCGCGCAACAAAATTTATATTACATAATATGCTGCGTCGCGGTTGTTTTTGAAGGGTTTATTGGGGATGTAACAAGAGCGGAATAGTGGCGTGCGAGCAGGCGTTCAATTTTAATCGGTTAATTGTCATAGATAACCCTCGTCCTCTAAGGCCGCATTAGGGCGTGGGCTGCGCCTTGGGCTTGGTGTTCCGCGATGGATTCAAGCGGGTGGCGATGGCAGCTGCCACTGTCTCCTGCACCGCCTTCGACAAATCCTCTTCCGTCCCCTGCCAGTAAGCGGGGCCGTTCACCACATGATGGCGCAGTCGGGTCGGGAATTCCTTCGCCAGCTGTTCGGACAAAAATTCCATCGAGGTATCCGTGCGGCCAAAGATCACGAAATCGACCGTCGCCCGCAATCCCGCGCGCAGCAGCTTTTCCATCTCCGCCTTCGCCGCCGGATAATCGTGGAAGCCGCCGTCAGAGATCACGATGAAATGAGAGGCCTTGCCGTTCAGCTTGTTCACGGCGGCCGTTTTAATCATCTCCGTCACCGCAGGCGCGAAGTCGCTGGAGGGGCCGCCCCTGAATAAATTTTTGCGCGTTTCGGGATCGAGGATATCGCCCCTCACCCATTCCGCCTCGCGCGGACCGGCATATAGGCATACCGGCGCAGCCAAAACCGCCGCACCATCCAGCGCCGCCGAAAACGGTTTCGCCGTGATGCTGCCGGATCTATCGATGAAAACGGCGAAAGCCGCATCCTTCGGCTTCGTGCGCAGCCCCTTGACGAATTGCGCGGCAACCGATGTGCGGTTGCGGTACTGCGCGGCGTTTTCATGCGCGCGCCGGCGTTCTTCCTGCTCAAGGCGGCCGATCAGGGCGTCAACCGTCTGCTCCATGCGCCGGCGGTCCTGCGCCTGTTCCTCGAACGCGCGCTTCAGCCGCTGTGCGTCTTTTTTCAGGTCGTCAGCATCGCCGGCGGTCATGGTGTCCGCTTACGGTTTCGGCGCTGCGGGCTTTTTGCGGCGCGTCGTGTCTTCACGCAGGCGCTCCGACATGATCTCGATCACTTTTGACTGGAGGTCTGACGACAGCTGTTGCGACAGGGTTGTGCGGTGCTGGCGCACGCGATCCGGGAAGTTGGCGATAATTTGATTCGCCATTCTTTCCATGGAGGTTCCGGGCGGTGACATGATCAGGAAATCGACCGTCACTTTTTTATTACTTTTCAGCAGTGCTTCCAGTTCGTCCTGCGCCTTTTTTGGGTCGAAAACATCCCCGTCCGAAATCAGAAGAAAATGCGTTGTTTTTCTGGCGAGCGTATTTACTGCCGCAATTTTTTCCATGTCCGGCACGCTGGGCGCAAGATCCGAGCCGCTGTTCAATGTCTGCAGCAGCTTGCTGCGCAGCGAGGGCTGCGTAATGTCACCCTCAATCCAATAGGGCTTGCTGTCGCCGAACATGGCGAAGGCCGCCGGTTTCGCACGCGACAAGGTGCCGCCCTTGCGCACAACATCGACTGCATCCAGCGCGGCTGCGATAGGCGGGCCATTCATGCTGCCCGAGCCGTCAGCAAGCACGACAAATTCCGATCTTTTCTCTTTCCGCAGCTTCCAGAAGCGTCAGAGCATCTCCCACGGCATGCGCCATGCGTTCGTAATCCTGCGCCGTGTTGTTGAACTGCTGTTTCAACTGGCGCAGGCTATGAATCGTGCGCTGCGCATCGGGCTGCTCGCCATGGGTGCCTGCGGCATGGCCGCTGCTGAGGCCGTAATTGTTCGCGGCACGATAATGTTCGTTGGTCATTAAAAAATCCTCTCCGGCGTGTTTTATGAATAGCCGCCTGTTTTATGACCAGCGGCAACCGGAGTCAACCCGCATTCTGAAAAAAAAGACGCTTTAAAACGAGGGTTTCAGGCGAGCCGCTGCTCCATCTCGAGATCGCGCAACAGGCAGATAACTTCCTCCAACTCGCGGTCCATCGCACGCAATGCGCCGTAATCGAGGGGGTTCTGGCGCATCAGCCTTGCCCGCTCTATTTTCGCCTCCACGCAATACAACTTGAGAAGCTGCAGGTGAAATCCTGCGAGTGTCGCCACCGTCGCGCGTTCCAGGGCATGCTCCACCCCCAGCGCGGCGAGGAACTGGTTGGTCACCGCGTTCAGTGCCATATGTCCTGCCAAAATGTTTTAAACAATAGACCGAGTTTAGCAGAACCCCGTGGGGTGTCAAAATACCGCTTTCAAGCCGTTGATTATGTTGGAACATGATTGAAGGAGCAACTCACGTCGCCCTCCCGAACAAAATACATATTTACATAATCCTAGTGATTGGGTATGATATGGCCTCATCTGGGGGGCTTCATGATCGAGAACGTTATTTTCGGATATGGGACGGAGAGGCGCGGCGGGGGCGAGACCGCCAACCGTCTTGCCGCCGATCTCGATAAAACCGATCTGGGGCGCAAGCTCGTGCAGTTCCTGAAACAGCAGGGTTTTACCGTCCATGTCACCCGAGACCTCCCCAAAGGCCATGAGGGTTCTGCCGGTCTTGCGATACGGTCGGCCCGCAAGATTTATATCCGCGCCGGATATTCGCCCGCCGAAACCTTGCGCATCTTCGCGCATGAGACCCGTCATGTCGGCCAGTTCGCGGCGGAGCAATCCACTACCAGCACCTTCCGCCTGTACCATCCGGTCAACCAGATCGCGCATAGCTGGCTGCGGGAGATGGATGCCGAGGCCTTTGCCGCGCATTTCATCAGCACGCATGAACGCCGCGTCGGCGACGGCGTGATGTGGACGTTGATGGGCGATATAAGCACCAGATGGAAGAGCAGTTTTTACAAGGCTTATATGAAAGAGGTCGAGGCGACATCCGGCCGCGACGGCGCAAGCCCCATGCGCGCTGCCTTTTACTGTTTTCTTGAAAGCCCGGGACTGCGCCGCAGTTACGCCTTGGGGGCGATGGATGACTGGAACACGCAATATCCCCAACTGAACCAGCAGACGGATTACCTGTCCCCCCTGCGCCGGCAGTTCATCGACCTTGCCGCCGACAGCCGCGGCGCATCGGGCCGCGAGTTGCTGTTCGAGCGCGCGCTGGCCTATAGCAAGATTTTCAACGAATTCGGTTCGCCCGATTATTTAAGCGGACAGAAGCTGTCGAAGCTCGAGGAAAAAATGACGGGCGAGAAAACGGAATTACGCGGCACCGATGCGCACCGGCTGGAAAACGCCCTGTTCCAGTTCAACCAGATCGAAAGCCGCGTCATGCCGCCGAAAACGCCGGCACCGCAAAGCGGGCTGCTCTCGCGCCTGCTGAACCGCAGGGTCACGCCGGCAGAGCTGAACCTCCGCCACAATCCCTATATGAATTACTGACCCGCGACAGGTTCCTGCGCGGCCTGCAGCAGGATCGCGCGCAATTCTGCGATGCCGATGTTTTTATCGGAGCTGGTGGCGAAAACCTGGCCATGGGCGGCGACGTGCTTAGCGCGCAACTCTTCCTCGACGGTCGCAATCGTGGTGGCAAGCTCCGCCGCTTTCGGCTTGTCGGCCTTGGTCAGGATGACGATATAGCGCACGCCGGAGCGGTCGAGGATTTCCATGCTGTCTTTGTCGGCGGGCATGATGCCGTGGCGGGAATCCACCAGCAGGCAGACGCGGCGCAAGGAGCGGCGTTCGCGTAAGTAATCGTAAATCAGCCCGTTCCACGCGGCGATCTTTTCCTTCGACTCTTTCGCATAGCCATAGCCCGGCAGGTCGACGAGGCGGAATTTGCCGTCGATATCGAACATGTTGATCTGCTGCGTGCGGCCCGGCGTTTTCGATGCGCGCGCCAGCGCCTTGCGGCCGGTGACGGCGTTGATGAGGCTGGATTTGCCGACGTTTGACCGTCCGGCGACCGCGATTTCCGGCATGCCGTCATCGGGCGGCATCGCCTCGTGATTGGCGACGCCCGCCACGAATTTACATTCGCGCTGGAACAGCCGTTGTCCCGCCTTCAACGATTCCGGGTCGAAGACGAAACCCTGGGTCATTCCGGCTTCACTTTTTTCTTGCGGCGGTCAGCATGGCCGCGGATGAGCGAAGTGTTTTCGCCGCCCACTTTTTTCAGGATGTAATACTGCTGGAAGATCGACAGCACGTTCGACCATGTCCAGTAGATGATAAGCCCGACCGCAAACTGCGCCATCATCACGGTTGCGATGTAGGGGAACCATGTTTGCAGCCTTTCCTGCGTCGCATCGGCCATCGGGGGCGTGATGCGTTTTTGCAGGATCATGGTGAGGCAGAACAGCACCGGCCATGCGCCGATCATCAGCGCATGCGGCGGCGTCCAAGGGATCAGGCCGAACAGGTTGAAGAGCGATGTCGGGTCGGGCGCGGACAAATCCTTGATCCAGCCGGGGAACGGCGCATGGCGCAGGTCGACCGAGATCAAAATCACTTTATACAGCGCGAAGATGATCGGTATCTGCACGATGATCGGCCAGCAGCCGGAAAACGGATTGGCGTTTTCCGTTCGGTATAGCTCGTAGATTTCCGTCTGCAGCTTGGTCTTGTCGTCCTTGTATTTTTCCTGCAGCTCTTTCAAGCGCGGCGCAATCACCTTCATCTTCGCCATCGAGCGGAAGGATTTACTTGCGAGCGGGAACACGACAATACGCACGATCACGGTCATCAAAAGGATACCCATGCCTACGCTGCCCGTCATCTTGAACAGGTAATGCAGGATGTAATAGAAGGGCTTCGTGATGATGTAATAGATGCCGAAATCGATGCCGAGCTCCAGCTTGTCGAATTTGTACTTGTCCTGATAGGCGCGCATGACGTCGAGGTTCTTCACGCCCGCATAGACGTAAGTGACTTCCGACGCTTCGCCGCCCGCAGGGATGGTGAATTCATCGGTGCGGATATCGGTCTGGAAATGCTGGGGCTGCGACTTGTCGAGACCGCCGGCGCAGTCGTTTTTGCCAAGCTTGCAGACCGCGCGCGCCTTGAATTCCATCGCGGGGTCGGGCAGCAGCGCGACCATCCAGTATTTTTCGGTGATGCCGATCCAGCCCTTGGCCTTGTCGATCAGCAGCCAGTCGGCGCGGCTTTCGGCGAGGTCGCTGTAGCCGGGCGCATGTTCTTTCTGGTTCAGGTAGGCGATGGGGCCTTCATGCAGCGTGTAAAAACCTGTGAAATCGGGCGGCACGCCGCGGCGCGCGACCGCGTGATAGGCGCGCAGCTTCACTTCCGACGCACCGCTGTTGCGTACGGACTGCTTGATGGTGAACAGGAAATTTTCGTCGATGCTGATATTGCGCTCGAAGCGCAGGCCTTCGCCGTTGTCCCACTGGAGGGTCACAGGGCCCTTGCCGGTACCGAGCTCGCCGGCGCTGCCGGGGGCGAGCGACCAGACAGTCTGCTCGTTCGGGACTTTCACATTGCCCTCCGCCAGCCAGCCGCTGTCGATATAGGCGGGCTGCGCCGCATCGTCTTTTTTCAGGAGCGCGACATGGTCGGCGGCGGGGTTGGTCTTGCAGGTTTCATCGACCTGCATGCAATGCTCGTTCAGCGTCAGGTCGTCGATGCGGCCGCCGGTCGTCGGGAAGGAACCGGAGACGCGCGCGCCTTTGATGGGAATGCGGATCGCGCTGGCGGCAGCAACGACTTCGCCGTCCGGCGTATCGCCGGTTGCGGCGACAGGCTTGGCCGCAGGCGTCATCGCGTCGACGCTTTTTTCCTGCTGCGCCTTGTCGCGCGCGGCGGCGGCGAGCTTTTCCTGGCGCGGCATCTCGACAAAGAAATGGAAGCCCAGAAGGATGAACAGCGAAATGACGACCGCCATCATCATATTGGCGCGGTCGCGGGCTGCGTTCGGGTCGTTGGGTTGGAAAGCCATTTATATTGTCCTGTTGTCTTTGTCGGAATCGTCAGGGGGTTTTATCACAAGTGCCTGCATGGGAACAGATTTTATCGGGAACGGGATCATGCCCGCCCGCATTGCCCGGATGGCAGCGCAAAATCCGTTTTATCCCCAGCCAGCCGCCCGCCCCTGCCCCGTGCTTGCGGATCGCTTCCGCCGTATAGTTGGAGCAGCTGGGATAAAAGCGGCACTGTTTTCCCATAATGGTGGAGAACGTAAACTGGTAGAGGCGGATTAGGGCCAGCAGAGCACGCGCAACGATCGAGGGTCGGCTCATTCCGCCACCTTCAGCGCGATCAGCCCCTTTTCAAAATCGGCAGTCATCGCTGCGAAGTCATGCGTGGTGGCGGCGGTTTTGCAGATGATCACGAGGTCGAAGCTCGAGAGCGTGCGGGATTTTAAAAGGAGGCGCACCATTTCGCGGATGCGGCGCTTGGCGCGGTTGCGCACAACGGCGTTGCCCACCTTGCGGCTGGCCGTCAGGCCGAGGCGAAAAGCGGGAGTGTCAGTCTTCAGTACCTGCAGGATAAAAGCGGAACCGGACCATCTTTTGCCGTTCCGCGCGATGCGCTGGAAATCCGGCGACGCCTTGATCATCGTCACGGCGGCGCGCATAAGGCAAATACCGGTTAGGCGGTCAGCTTTTTACGGCCTTTGGCGCGGCGTGCAGCAACGACCTTCTGGCCGCTCTTGGTTGCCATGCGGGCGCGATAGCCGTGGCGGCGCTTGCGGACCAGTTTGCTCGGTTGGTAAGTACGTTTCACAGCAGAATCTCCTCAGTCTCTACATAAATCCAAGTTAGGTGTATATGCCGTGGGCCCGAGCCATGTCAACCATTTAAATTCTTATGTGAATGTGTTAACGCCGCCAAAAGTTGACAGAACGCCGATTATCCCTGATAAGCTTAAAATAAGGCAAGCGCCCGTAGCTCAACTGGATAGAGCGTCGCCCTCCGAAGGCGAAGGTTGGGGGTTCGAATCCCTTCGGGCGCGCCAATTTATCATTCACATAATAACTATGATTCGCTGCGCTTAAGGATGCGTCGACGCCGCTTGCGGCTGCGCGGGCTTCGGCGGGCGCTTGATGCTGAACATCCAGTTCCAGACGGCGCTGGTGTAGAAGTACGGCGATTCACATTCATGGCCGACGCCGCGGATTTCGCTGTAGAAGGCTGCCTTGCCGCCCGAACCGCGGATGACCTGCGCCAGCGTTCCGACAGCCGAGGGTGGCACAACCTTGTCATTGCCGCCATGGATCATGAAGAGCGGTGTCTTGGCCAACTTCGGCGCATCGGCAAAGCTCCATTTGCCGCCGATGGAAACCCCCGCCGCGAAGACGCCCGCGTAATGCGCGAGCGCCCCCAGCACGCCGTCGCCGCCGGTGTCGCAGCCGATGATATACATGCGGCTGTCGTCGATCGGGTGAAGTTCGGTGAGCGACGCCAGCACGATGATCGCATCGCGCAGCGACAGCGATGAAGCGCCCGGATGCTTCAACTCGCCCGCTTTGGGAAATTCCTGCCCTGTGTATCTCAAGGGCGCGTCCCAGATTTTTTCCTTGGGCGATAGCGGGATCATCAAATAGGACGGATAGGCCTTTTGCACGGCAGTCGCGCGCAGCTGAATTGCGGCCTGACTAACGCCGTCCTTGTCGTGCAGGATGACGACGACGGGCAGCTTGACATCATTGGGGTTGGGCGGCGCGTACCAGTAATAAAAAACTTCGCGCTTGATGCCGTTGTCCTCGATCAGGAATTTCTTTTTCTTGAACAGCGAGGGCGTGGTGTACTGGCCCATCGGGAAATCGTTGCGCGGCGCCTCCACATTCACCTGACCGCTCAAATTCGCAATCACATTGCCGTTGCCGCCGAACAATTTGTGCCGCACCTGCGGGAACATCAGCGCCACGCCGCAGGCAAGCCCAAGGATCGTGAAGATCATGATCAGCTCGCCCTTTTTCTTGGCGGCCTGCGCTTCTTCCGGCGTCACTTCGTTCTGGCCGCCGGCGCCGGCGGTGCCCGCGCCGGGCTTCTTCTTGTTCTTGTCGGGTTTCTTGGTGAAGTAGGCGATGCCCTGCTTGACCATCTGGACGAAGGTCATGAAGATTTCGCCCATGACGCGCATGAGCTCAATCGTCATCTCGATCATTACTTCCCAAAGCATCGGGCGGGCAATCCTTCGCGCGTTCGTTCAACCCGATTGTGATGGATGGACGGGGGCGGTTACAAGGGGGAGATTGTATTCCATATCGGAAAGGGGCGGAAAATCAAAAGCCGGACCCGCTTTTCTGCGGTGTCCGGCTTTGAATTTGGTATCCGATTACCGTGTTACCAGTGACGGACGCGGCCCGTATCGACATGCACGAAGTTCGAGGACGGGTAATACCCCACGCCGCCCGAGTTCAGCTTGATCGCGGCCTGGCGCAGGCCCTTCAGCGGGGTGCCGGGCAGCTTGATGTCGATCGCCTGACCCGACATATGCAGGCTGCGGGTCGCGACGCCATGGCTTGCGACGCGCAGCTTGGCATTCGTCTTGGGTGAGCGGTAGCCCGAGAAAACGTCGAAGGTGTTGGTGTTCGACAGGCGGTGCTGCAGGACATACAAAATGTCCATCAGGCGCGGGTCGATGGGGAAACGCTCGCCGGTGCGGTGATCGCGCATGACCGACTTGATTTCACCGAATGCGTCGGGCAGGTAACGCCCGCCATACCAGTATTCGCCGCGAAACTTTTCGCCGGTATGGATGTTTGTCAGTTGCATCTCGCGACCCACGTTTTTCAGCGCAGGGCCGGTCGAGGCCAGCGAGAGATCAGGCATCCAGCAGCCAAGGGCTGCGGCGGCAACAAGACCTGTTTTCAGAAACGAGCGGCGATCGGCATCGAAAGCGTCAGCGGCAGAGCTGTTTTTGGACATCAGCTCGGCGGGTTCGATAAAGCGGTTCATGAGTTTATCCCATGTATGGTTAATACTTTGCTTCTCTTCTCGTAGAGAATACCAAATTAACTGGGGTTTCAAGCAAAAATCTCAAGTTATTACATAATATTAGAAGGATTAACTTAGATTATAACTCAAATACGCAAGGAAATTACTGCGATGCACAAAAGTATTTAGACACCTGTTCAATATAAGGTGTCACCACCCGAAGAACGGCCAGATCAAGACCGCTTGAAAAGGAGGGATACATGATGAATACCGAACAGAAAATCCGCAAATTTTTCGACGACTACACGCGACGCTTTAACAACAACCTTGCCGCAGGCGCGGCAGTGGATGCGAAAGCCGTGCGTGATTCATTTGCCGACTATTTCGTGGAATCCAGCTCGAACGGCGTGCAGGGCAGCCGCAATAACCTTTTATTCGGCTTCGTCATCCCGCGCGGCTTCCGCCATTACCGGCGCCTGGGCGCGACCGGCATCACGCTGGCGCGTTTGCAGCTGACGCGCATCGACGATCATCATTATATGGCGCAGGCGCATTGGGATGCGGCTTACAGGCGGAAAAACGGCACGTGCAGCATTGGTTTCGATGTCGTTTATTTCCTCACGCTGCATTCCGGATCGCCGAAAATATTTTCCTACATCACAGCGGACGAGAAAAAAGTACTGCGCGCGCACGGGATTGTTTAAGCGCCGGCGTAGCGGCGGCACACATCCGAAATATATCCGCGATACCATTGATGGGCGGCATCGGCGTCGCGCCGCGCATGCCAGACCATATGCAGGTCGAATTGCGGAATATCGAAATCGGTTTTCAGCACGCGAAAACGTGCATTATCCTTCAGGAACCCTACATCGTTGCGGTCGATCAACAGCAGGTAATCCGTTTCCTGCAGCAATTCGATCTCCGCCCAGATATCCGGCACCGATACCAGCGTCTTTTGCAGCAGCCCCTCGCGCCGGAATTTGGCGTCGAGCAGCGACGGCGCAAAACTCGCCGTCGCCTTGATATGGGGGGTATCGAGATATTCCATCCTGCCGATAATGCCCTTTTTGAAATGCGGGTTTTTGTCGGAGCATAAAACCACCAGTTCTGTTTTGAACAGCTTCACCGACGAAAACTGCTTGTCGACCTTTTCGGAGACAAGGCCGATATAAATATCTGCCATCCCCTCCTCCACCTGCTGCAACGCCTGCTGCTCGCCGAGA
The DNA here is from genome assembly GCA_029266795.1 of Alphaproteobacteria bacterium. Taxonomy (GTDB): domain Bacteria; phylum Pseudomonadota; class Alphaproteobacteria; order Micavibrionales; family UBA2020; genus JAPWJZ01. The sequence goes on from JAQSWE010000020.1 coordinate 19,493, forward strand.
TTGATCATGTCGGCCTTCAGCAGCGGGAATTTTTTCACGAGGTTGAGCGACAATTCCTCGAACAGCATCCGACCCTTCACGAACGGAATGACGACGGAGAATTGCGCGGCCATCGTTGCCGGATCGAACACCGCATTGCGCATCGACGCCAGAGATTGCAGCCGGTCGAGCATTTCCGATACCTGTTTCGCATAGGCATGGCAGAACGCGGTCGGTTCCAGCCCGCGCGGTGTGCGGATGAAAAGCTCGTCGCCCGTCAGCGCGCGCAGTTGTTTCAGGTACACCGAAATGCTGGGCTGCGCGAGGTGGAGCCGTTCGGCGGCCAGCGTTGTTTTGCGGGTGGCATAGAGCGCCTCCAGCACCGACAGCATCGTCACGTTGATTTTGTTGAGTTCCTGCCTCATATATTGCGCCCCGTAACTGATATTATAATTTATAATAAATTATATCATATTTCATTATTAGATTATATATCCATAATCTGGCATTCTGAAGATAGAGGGTAACGCAACAAGGGGAAATAACATGGCTGACGCAGATTTCAAACGCCGCGTGGAAATGATCGAAGCAGGCTCGGTGGATGATTTCCAGACCGTCAACAGCCTGCTCGCCGATGACAAATACCTGCATTCCTTCGGCGTCTATCTTGGTGTCATGTCCCGCGAAAATCCCTCCGCCGTTGAAAAAAGCCTGAACCTGCCGAACCTCGACCGCACGACCGGCTTCTTCCGCCAAATGATCTCGAATGCGGTTTCGAACGCCGCGTATAGCGGTGAAAAGGAATTCCTCGAAACGCTGTTGAAATACGCGCCGGAACCGGCAGACCAGGCACAAGACGGCTTGCGCCATATCTTTGACTCGATGGCGATGGACAGCCGCGACAACTTCTCGGCCGATACCGCCGCGATCCTTGTGCGCGCGGGCGCGAACGTGCAAACCGCAGCGGCACCTTACGAAGCGCAACTGGTTGCGCAGCAGAACAAGGCGGCTGCGTCGCTGTCGAAAATGGCGCAGTTCAAGCAAAGCATCGCGGCGTAAGATACGATTGATCCCGAATATTACGGCTTCGGCCAGCGGCGATGCACCCAGAGCCATTGTTCCGGCTTTTCCCGGATCCAGCTTTCCAGCAGCAAATTTATATCGGTCAGGATGAGTTTGACGTCGGCATCTTTCCCGCCCGTCACGATCACCGGCAACGGGGGAAAAGCGGTCAGGCGGAAACGGCATCCCGCGATGCGCTCCACGCGAAACGGATAAAGCGGACAGCTGAATTTCAGGGCGAAATGGGCAATCGCGGGTGCGGTCATGGCATCATGACCAAAAAACGGAATCGCGACGCCCTCGTTCAGTTTCTGGTCCACCAGCATGCCCACAACGCCGCCGGCACGGAGCAGCGTGACGATGGCGCGCGCGCCGCCCGGGCCTTTTTCGATGTAACCGGCGCCGCCCAGCGACCGCGCATGCGACAGCAGCTTTTCGACCCACCGGTTGTTGGGCTTCCGGTAAACGATATGCAGGTCGAGCCCCGTTTTCTGGCGGAGGATCGGCACTTCCCAATTCGCGGTATGCGCGCTGAATAGGATTGCGGCCTTGCCGTTGTCGCGCGCAGCCTCGAGATGCTCGATGCCGATGACTTCAGCACCCTTCCAGATATGGTGCAAATGCGGATATTCGGCGATGACGCGGCCGAGATTGTCCCACATGCCGTTCAGGATAATATTTTTTTCGTCTTGTGTTTTCTCTGGAAAGGCGCGGTCCAGATTGCGTCCCGCGATCTTCGCGCCCTTCAGGTGCGGGCCGGCCTTTGACAGCAGATAGCCACCGAGGGATGACGCCTTTTCCATCGGCAGCAGCCAGAAGAAGCCATAGATGATATGCGCGAGCAAACCCTCGACGGCATATCGCACATGTCGCAAAAATACGGGTTGCCCGAGGGCACGCGCAGTCATTATCAATTCCTCGCGGCTCTCGATGTTGGGGGGCTCAAGCGGATTTAGTATATCAGAACAAAGCGTTAAGGCGAGGGCGGAAGATAGGGCGGCTTGGTCAGCTTGGGGTTTTTGATCGCGTCGAGCTCTTCGGTCAGCTCTTTTACCTTCACCTGTAGGTCGCGGATGGCGAACATTTCTTCTTTTACCTCTTCGAGGAGGGCGCGGTTGCCGCGGAAGCCTTCTTTCTTCGCGCCTTCGATCGCCTCGTCGATATTCGCGCCGTGGCGCTCGACCAGATAGCGCACAACCTGTTTCTTGTCGCGGCTTGCCGCTTCGCGCAAGGCCCATTGCAGGTTTTTTGGGGGCGTGCCGATCGCCTCCACCAGCAGGGTATAGGCGCGCAACGCACCCTGTTGCAGCGCGGTTTCCGCCAGCCGTTCGGGGTTCTTGATATTGGCGACGCCGCCTTCGATCAGCCGCTCGACCAGCATCGCCTTGCGCCCGTCATCAATGCCGGAATGCAGCACGTTCGAGATAATATGCGACCAGCCGTCCGATTTGTTGAAATCGATGCCGGCGTCGAGGAAATGCTCGAAGGTGTCGTAGCGTTTATCGTTGATGGCGTTGCGGAACTGTTTTTCAAGGAAGCTGTCGCGCGCCGCGCGGTCTTCGAAGCCCCAGCGCGCCCAGTCTTCGTCGCTTGCCTCTTTCGCAAAAAACTTTATCGTCTCCGGCTGCAAGCGCCAGCTGTCATAGCGTCCATAGCCGCGCTTCTCCAGCTCTTCTAGCTGCTTTAAAATATTCTTGTCTTCATAGCCCAGCCAGTCGCGCAAACGCTCCACGTTGTTTTCGCGCGCGGCCTGAACGAATTCATAGGAACTGCCGACATACTTCATCTGCGGTCCGGCTCCGGCTGCTGCAGCATGAACGGCGGCGACCTGTCGATCAGGCCTTTCGTGGCGAAGAAGGCGACGACATCGCGGAGATTGGCGCGGTTGGCAAAAGCGACGGCGCGCTCGGGAAAGGTCATGTTGCTGTGCCCTTGCTCCAGCATCTGCGCAATATAACGCAGCCTGTCCGAATCTTCGATGGGCGACAGGACGACACGCAGCATCGCTTCGGTGCCGTGCCGGCCGTTGAAATGATTTTTTTCTTTACGGATGATAACGTCCAGCGCCGGGATGTTCCGGGCTTCGAGCAGGCGCGACAGCACATGAAGGAACGGCGTGCCCTCGTCGATATCTTTCTCGTTGGCGGCGCCGTTTTTTCCCGTCAGCACCGCCGCCATTTGCGGCGTCAGGGCGGCGGCAAGTTTTTCGTCCAGCAGTTCCGACAATTTGTAGCCCTTCACCTCGCGCGCCAGCCGTTCGGCGACCAGCACATCGTCCTTCAGAATGGCGTCGCGCAGCTTGCCTGCGGCGGTCTGGAAAACGCCTTTCATGCTCATGGCGACGGGTTCCGCAGCACAGGCTTGTTCAGCGACGTATCCGGCTGCAGCTTCGCCAGCTTTTCCGTCAGCTCCCGCACGGTGTCCTGCAGCGACCCCACTTCGGCGGTCAGGGTTTCAACTGTGCGGAGCGCGGGCGCGGCAGGCAGCTTCTTTTTCAAATCCCCGAGGAATTCGAAAACATCCTTGTTACCCAGCGCCATTTCCGTCGAAATCGCAAGGTCGATATCCGCGCCATGGCGCGTTACTAAATGCAGTGCCATGTCCGTTGATTGGCCGCGCGCAGCGCCGCGCAGCAGTTGCTCGTTGTTCTTGTGCAAGTCAAGGCCGATGGCGGCGAACAGGTCGACCGCTTCAGTAAATTTTTTATCTACCGCTATTTGCAACGATTTGTCCGTATCCTGCATCCCGTCATAGCCCTTGGCGAGCATTTGTTTCATCATGCGCAGCTTCACATCGTCGGGAAACGCGCTTGCGATCACGATCCCCAGAAACCAGCTGCCCGTTTTCTGGTTAAAATCCGTGCCCCCCCTCTCCATCAGCATTTCGGCAATCTCCAACCGGTTACGGCGGATTGCGTCGCCGAGCATGGAATCGAGGATCGTCTGTTTCGAGCCCGGTTTCATCTCCCAGCGGCCCAGTACCGTGTCATCGAGCTTTTCGATCAGCAGCCCCGCCATGCGGGGCGTTATGTCGGCCACGTACTCGCCGCGCAGTAGTTCTATAAAAAAGTCGTAACTCTTTTTCTGCATCAGCTGCTCCATGCGCGGCAGGTCGTCGGTTTTCACCGTTTCGCGGAAGGCGTCTGATTTGGACTGGAAGATGCGGGACAGTTTCATGGCAAAACCAAAGGATCGGTTGGCGAAGGGAAGATGCCCTTGAGCGCCTGCCAAAACTTACGCCGGATGGGTGGATTATGTCAACTTTAAAGCTGAAACGGCTTATGCGGTTTTGCGTCGTTTTTAGGGGTGCTTTGCGGGGTGACCGTCAAGACGAAATCGCGCAGCAATTCCAATGCCTTGGGGCTGGCATCATGCTTCTGGCCAGTGATGATTTCGGCCTCGGCCCTGAATTGCTGTTCCTTTAGAACGGTTTGGAACCACACCGCATGGGGCGCGCCGGAATAGTGCTGGTTTTCCAGCTCCCCCGCCACCAGCTTGACCGGCGGTTTTGATTTCACCTCGGCAAGGTCGAGCGCGCCGCCCGAAATGGCGAAGACGCCGGCGACTTCCGTTTCGCGGGAGAGGCCCGTATAAACCGCCATCGTGCCGCCCTGCGAAAAGCCCGCGATGACGACGCGGTTTTCCGGCAGGCCCGCTTCCGCCGCGATTTTCGTGATGTAATCGTTGAGCTCAGCTGCGGTCGCCGGCGCGCGTTCCTGCGCAGTGCGTCGCAACAGGCCAATATCATCCTGCCGGTCGATCACGTCGCGCAGTTCGAACCAGCTGTGGTTGTTGAAGCCCATCTGCACGGGCGCATCGGGGAAATGCAGTTTCGCATTCGGCAGCATCGGCCCGAGGATGTCGCCGACATACTGGCGCATCAGGTCGCCCGACGAGCCGTAGCCATGCATAAACACAACCAAAGTCTCGGGTTTCTTGCCGCTTTCGGGATCGCGCGAATAATCCTGAATCATGAACGCCCGTTGCCTAAATTGCTGAAAACAGGCACTACTTTATAATATTATGATAATTAAGTCAAGCGTCTGGATATTATCCCAAAGGACGGGTATTGCCCATCTGCGCCTGCGCCTTCTGCTGCATGGCCTGCGATTCCATGATCGCGCGGCGGAATTCGATGGGGGTTTCGATGGGCGGCAGAACGACCTCGCCCACGCCCATGCCGCGGATGACGACGTTGCCATAGCCGAAGATACGGCCCAGCACGCCCTGGCGAACCGACACACCCTCGATCCGGTCGATGTTCAGCTCACCCACGTTGCGGGCGATGAGGCCTTTTTTGTAGACGAGGCGCTCCGACGTGACCGCGATTTCGGTTGTCGCCTTCACGATCATCATATGCGCGAAGAAATAAAGGCCGAGCAGGAACATGCCGAGGATGCTGAAGCGGATCAGCGGGTGCAGCGCCCAGAGGATTTTCAGGTAGCCGCCTTTTTTCGCGACGATCTGGTTCCAGGCCATGTCGTACATCTGCTTTTCCATGTCGGGCGGATACAGCGCGCGCATTTCCTGCGACACCACCCACCAGATCGCGACATAGCCGACCGCGATGCCGAGCGCGAGGCCGAACATGATCCAGCCGATCGCCTGCAGCGTGTACATCCAGTGGAAGCGCGCCCCCATCAGGATTTCTTCTTTCGGGCCGAGTGACTGCTGGACGTAAAGCATGTGACTTCCTTAACCGTTCGACCCTATCTTAACCAAGGCCGTCTTAATCGCCAAGGCAAATGCCGAGCATGCGCGCGGTATGCACCAGCGGGCCTTTCACATCGACCTGCTGGTAGGACGCAATCGCGTCCTGAATCGGCACATCGATCACGCCGCGGTTCGACCAGGCGACCATTCTGTCAAATTTGCCTTCCGCAACCAGTTCAACCGCGCGCACGCCGAACGCTGCCGCCACAAGACGGTCGGACGGAATGGGCGGCGCGCCGCGCTGGACGTGGCCGAGGACGGTCACGCGTGTTTCGAAGCCCGTGAGTTCCGCAATTTGCTCGCCGATATGGTAGCCGATGCCGCCGAAGCGTTTTTCGCCGCCCTTGTATTCCATCTGCTTGGCGCCGCCTTCAATCGTTTTCACGGCTTCAGAGACAACGACGAGCGCGAAGTTGCGCTGTTCGGTGTCGCGCACCTTGATGATCTTCTCGGCGACTTTTTTGATGTCGTAGGGAATTTCGGGGATGAGAATCACATCAGCGCCGCCCGCGATGCCTGTGGAAATGGCGATATTGCCCGCGTCGCGGCCCATCACTTCCAGCACCATCACGCGATCATGCGACGCGGCGGTCGGCTGCAAACGGTCCAGTGCTTCTGTTGCGACATAGAGCGCGGTTTCAAAGCCCACCGACATTTCCGTCATGCCGACATCGTTGTCGATTGTTTTCGGCACACAGACGAGGCCGAATTTTCCGCGCTGCGCCAGCGTGCGCAAAATCGCCATCGAGCCGTCGCCGCCGATGCCGATCACGGCTTCGAGGCCCAGCTGCTGGATGCCGTCAATGATTTCGCCGGTGCGGTCTTTTTCCGTGCCGTCTTCCATCGGGAATTTAAACGGGTTGCCCTTGTTCGTAGTGCCAAGGATCGTGCCGCCCTGGCGCATCACGGTGGTGTCGAACATCGCGCGGTTCAGCACCTTGTAACGCAAGGGACGGTCGAGCAGGCCGGCCGTGCCGTCTTCCAGCCCGATCACTTCCCAGCCCTTTTCCGCCGCCGCGTGGACCGCCGCGCGAATAACCGCGTTGAGTCCCGCGCAATCCCCGCCCGAAGTCAGGATGCCGATGCGTTTCTTTCCCATATTATATTTCCCTTAACGATTATGCCGTATATTTATTAGAGCGCCCCGTTGAATCGAACGGCTTTTTGCCATGAGAGTCGGGCTTGGCGCATTGCAACAAATAAAGCTTAAAAAAACAAGGGTTTCCTGATAATATATTTGTGCCTTATAACAAGGCCGACGAAAAAAAGGACTGTTACGGATCCGATGCTGCAAGAAGACGAAAAAGACATCCAGAAAATGATGCACGAGCTCAAGACCGAGCACCGTGACCTCGACATTATCCTCCAGCAGCTGAGCAACGCCACGCCCATCGACTTCCTGCGCCTTCAGCGCCTGAAAAAACGGAAACTGTTTTTGAAGGATTCGATCTCGAAGCTCGAGAGCATGCTGCTGCCGGATATTATCGCTTAATTTTCATAAATAATTGTCATTCTGAGCGAAGCGAAGAATCTCCCTTCGCGGGCGAGCACCGGATTGCCTCGCGTCAGGGGGATTCTTCGCTCCGCTCAGAATGACAACTCTTTTCTCTCCCTCCCCTATTCCGCCACTTCACCATGCCGGACTTGTTCCGGCATCCAAAAGCGCGTCCGCGCGTCATATAAGTTTTGAGTCACTTGACGGCTGGACAGCCTTTTGGACCCCGCAACAAGCGCGGGGGGGCAGACGAGTTTTATTATTTTCTCGAAGCTGTTGGCAGGCTTATCGTGTCGAGGGTGAGCCTATCCCCCGGTTCGATCGTGTAGACGGGAAGGTAAAGGTTTTTCGGAGCCGGACCGTTACGTACACGCCCCGATTTATCGTAACTGGAACCGCAGCGTGGACACTGCCAACCACCCCATTTTCCGCGAGGGAAGTTTGCGTGTTCAAACATAAGTGGACAGTCATTAAGCGTACACATCCCGTTCACGACGAGCCATTCAGACAAAACTAATCCGTGCACCAGCTTTAATGTTTTTGAGATCAATATTGGTTATGCCGCGACCCCACACATCCGCCGCCGGATTCATGCTGTTGATCATCACCAGTCCGGACGTGCCAACCGCAATCGCGCCCATTGCATAGGCGGTGTAGGTGAGGAAGCTGCGGCGGTTTTGGGGTTGGGCGTGGTCCATGACCAATCCTCGTAAAATTAATTAGTAAATTCAATTCAATAGTATCGGCGTGCTAGCTCACATCGCGTAAAACTTGACATAACCACCCATTCCGCTACCCTGCCCCCGTATTCAAACGAGGGTTTTTTCATGCCGTTCTATCTCGGCGTTGCGCAGCGCGATGTGGTTGCATCCATTCACGATAATCTTGCCCTGCTGGAGACATATTCGGTGGGTCCGGCGGTGCAGGCGCAAATCGATGCGTTGCGCGCGGTTGACCCTGCCACCGGCACATCGAAACTGGGCGCGATTGCGGCGGCGCTCGACGATATGTCGCTGATCCATGCGGTAAAAAATTCGGGCGTGACGGATGTGTTTGGCGCCGTTGCGGAAGTGCTGCATTTCCACGCGCAGGCGAACACCGATAACAAAGGCACGGCGCTGTGGCAGTCGCTGATGAGCTGGAACGGGCTCGGCAATGGCCGCACGCTCAGCTATGGCGACACCGATGCGGAATGCGACAGCTGGCTGGCCGTGAACCGCGCGAAGCTGATCCCGATGACGCAGGAGAACCTCGATAAAATCCACACCATCGCCCATGTGACGTCACAGAAGCAGGACGCGATTAACAACGCCATGGTCGTGATGACGTCGATGGTGTCCGTCCATCACACGGGCGGCGATGTCGATAACATGAAGCATTTGTTCCTGAAACTCGACCTTCATGAGCGCCATATCGTGAACAAGACCTTTGCCGCGATCACGCAGGAAAACGCGCCGCACATCCACGCCCCCGGACCCTATGCGCTTTATGGCGTCGTGATCGACGACATGACATCGGGCAAGATCGGCTGGGGCGACGAGAGCCTGCAGCCGCTGGTGGAGCGCACCTCTGCCGCGCTGCAGCCGTATCAATCGACCGGCGAGGTGCAGCGTTTCATGGTCGGCCGCATCACGCCGCCGGAAGCAGCCGAGCAGCTGGAAGGTTTCCTGATCGTATCCACCCGCCGCGCGGGGCAGGCTGTTGCGAACGCTCTGCCGGAATTCCGCGTCGTCGACCGCGACGGCGTCACCCTGCCCGCACAATCATCACCGCACCCGAAACCGGGCAGCCGCTTTTCAATTTAAGGAGAATAAAAAATGACCGCCAAGAAACTTGATATCGGCTTCCAGCGCACGCTGGATACCATTTCCCTCAGCGACGCTTTCCGCCGCCATGCCGGATACGGCGAGCCGCTGCTGGTGAAGGAAATGGTCAAGGAAGCGCGCCGCTTTGCCGCATTGGCGACATGGTACGATCCGGGCGAAAAATTCCGCCATGAAGACCTGAAGAAATCCTTCGCCGCCATCGTCACGCGCATGGCCGATCTGGGCAAGAAACTGGGCGCTGATAATATCGTGCTGCCCGTCAGCGGCGATCCGCGCAGTTCCTTCGCCCAGTTCTTTGAACAAAAAGTCCTGCCCGAATTGAAACTGCCCGTTGCCGTCAGCCTGCAAAAGGCCGAATACAAAACCGACCTGACGCGCCTTGGCAAGATCGACCATCGCATCAAGACCGCGATCGATAAAGGCGTGCGCGGCATGGCCGATATCAACAGCAACCTGAAATACAAATGGGACCGCAACCCCGGCCGCTAAAAGGAAACTTAAGCCTTGTTACGCCGCATCGCATATCTTTGCCTCATATTGCCGCTGCTCGGCGCTTGCGCGCAGGCCATCGGGCCGGAGGCGACGACCGACAAGATGCGCGGCGATACTTCGATGACTTACGTCTTCAAGAATGACGTGCAATTGCTGCCCCGCACGCGGATCAGCGGTGCGGTATTGCAGGAAGGACAGCATTACCGCGCGCGCGGGCTGCTGGAAATCGACGGCGATGTACCGCCGCACGGGTCGCTCACCGTCACGGACGGCAAGTTGGTGGTGACCGGCAATGTCGCCCGCAACAGCCGCATTACCGTCATGCAGGATGTGGATACCTTCGAGGAATTCCGCAACGTGCCATGTAATGCGCCGCTGGAAACCACCGTCTGCCATGAAAAGGTCGAGGTTGTGCGCCGCAAGTTCAGCGACGGCGACCCTGCCGTCGATATTCGCGGCGCGCTGGGGACGGATGCGAAAATCATCACCAACGGGGCGGTCTACGTCTCGGGCCGCCGCTTCGAACATCCCGGCTACGTCGCCACCCTCCCGTAAATCAGGCACTTAGCCGAAAATCCGCGCGGTATCATGAAACCGTGTTATTATGTTCATATCGAGCATAACAACGGAGATTCGCATGAAGGCTGGTGTGTTTCGCAAGATGGGTCTGGTTCTCGCTTTCGCAGCGGCGCTCGCCGGTTGCGGGCAGGCCCTCGGCCCGGGCGCCAGCACACCCGAGCTGCAAGGCACCACGACCCTGACACAAGTTTTCAACGGCGGTCCCCAGCAGCCCAGCACCACCATCCGCGCCGAAGCCCTTCAGGCGAAGGAAAGCTATCACAGTGAAGGCCAGCTGGTGATCGAAGGCAGCGTACCCGCCGGTGCCACCATCAACGTTGAATCCGGCAAGCTGGTGGTGACGGGCGATGTCGGCAACGGCGCGCGCATCAATGTCTCGCAGCCCACGACGACGCATAGCGAAACCTATACGGGTTATTGCTACGCCTATAGTTTCCGCGGGAAATTCGAATACAGCTTCAGCGCGTTTTGCAGCCGCACCATCGTCGACGGCCTCACCTATAACGACAGCGCGCCTGCCGTAACGGTGAAGGGGACGCTCGGCACCGATGTGCGGATTTCAACCCCAGGTAGTATCACCGTGAACGGCCGCGAGATCGTAAATCCCGGCCGCATCCTGCCCGTGGCGATGAAACCGGGCGCGTAAACATATATTTGACATAATTATAAAGTTTCCGCTATAGTCTCCGGACAATCCATGCCCGAAGGAGACAGCCATGCCGATTAACCCCAATGCTAAAGGCGAAGTGAGCGGTGAATCCCTGTTCGGCGATGCGGGTAGCCCGGAGGCGCTGGCGATGCGCAATGCGTTCCCACCGGAACCAAAAGAGCGCTATTCCGGCCTAAAATCCCTGCTCGGCAAGCTCAAAAAGGCCTTTACGGTCGAAGCGTCGAAGGACGGTGCCACTTGCGATAGTCCGCAAGGTGCCTGCCCGTTTAAGCCGCACAGCAATTTCCGCAACTGGCCCTACTGACCCCCTTTTTTCGTGGAACTTAATCCCACTTCCTCCATTCGCTAGAGTGGAGAAGCCGGCCATCGAGCCGGTCTTTCAAATGCGCCGGTTTCTCCACCTTAACTTTTACCGGCGGCAATCATGGAATCCACGCGTCAAAAATTTTGGGAGGCGGCGGACCTTCTTTCGACCGGCGACTGCCCTTTGCAGATTCGCCTGCGCACCGCCGCCGAACATTTGCGCAGCGTCGATGCGTCCAAAATTCCCGCCCCCTTGCGCGCCGATTTCGAAAAAATCCAGAGCCTTACCGAAGCCGAGGCCGAACACCTCACCCGCGACGAAGCCGAAGCGCTCGCCTCAGCCATCTTCCACATCTATGCGGAAGTGCATGAGGGGATGTGAGGGTTCTATCCCCTTCGTAAATCTAATTAAATCAAAACACCCTGCGCCTGCAAAATCTCCCGCGCCAAGGGCACGGTGACGGGGCGTTTTTGGGAGAGGGATTGTTTGTCGATTTCGGTCGCGATGGCGCGCAGCGCGGCGAAGCTGCGCTCAATGCGCTTGACGACAAACTCGATCACTTCAGCGGGGACGGATAGCTGGCGGTCGGAGAACAGTTTGGCCAGCACGATCGACATCAGCTGCTCATCCGGCTCCGAAATCGCAACGGCGGGCGCGGCCATGATGCGGGATTTCAAATCGGGCAGCGTGAAGCGCCACAGCGCGGGCGGATGTTCGGCGGTGAGCAGGATATGCGCCCCCTCTTCCTTCGCGCGGTTATAGGTGTGGAACAGCGCGGTTTCGCCGTCATTACTGCCGATGAATTTTTCGGCGTCGTCGATGATCGTCGCCTGCGGGAAATCGTTGATGCCGCGCAGGTCGTTGATGTTTTGCGGCGTCACGTCCAGCGCATCTGTCTGTTTCTGCCAGACGCGCGCGAGATGCGTCTTGCCCGATGCGGGCGGGCCGTAGACGACCAGCGCGGGCGCGTTCCAATCCGGATACTTGTCGAGCCACGCAACGGCATCGGCATTCGATTGCGACACCCAGAGATCATCACGCTCGAAGGCTTCGCGGTGGCCGAGGTCGAAGGGAAGCTGCTGCGGCTTCATCTTACCGCGTCAGCGGCGCAAGGCGCAGGTCATAGACCGCGCGGCCGCCCGGCTGCACCGAAGGCGGGCGCAGTTCAACGCCGCGCGAATAAAGCGACTGCTTCACCGCGCCCAAGGGGGCGGTCGAAGACAGCGTGAAGGTCGCGCTGTTGGCGCTGAGGGAGGAAATATCGACCTGCACTGGCGGGTTCATGCCGGCCAGGCGTTTTTGCATGTCCATCCAGCTGCGGCTGTCGTTGAACTGCATGGTAGCTTCAAGACGGGTTGCGCCGCCTGCGCCGGGGTTCATCGTGCTGCCGGCAAGCGCCGGGCTCCAAGCTTCACCCGGCACATAGCCGCCGCGCGGTTGCTCATAGGCGCCGCCCTGCTGCGTGATGAGCGACGGGCGTCCGCCGCCTGCCGGCACTTCGCCGCGGCTGTCGATGATAACCGTGTCGTTGGGGGATCGCGTCTGCGCGGTCAGCTCGCGGCTGATGCTTTCGGAGACGAGGGACGGGCGGCGCGGCACATAGGGTGCCTGCAGATAGCTGATCGTTTCGGTGATGCCCTTGCGATAGGCTTCCGTCGCCGTCATATCGGCGGCGAAGGGCTTCAGCGTATCGCGGCGGCGCAGCTTGCCGTTCGAATAGGTGTAGATGTCGATGCTAAGCTCGGTGCCGGAGCGGTTGGCGACGGCCAGCACAGCCTGCTCCGCATGGTAATTCGCCAGCAGCTTGTCGACCGCGCGGTAATCGCCGTCCCAGATGCCGTTGCCCGCACCCGCCGCGATATCGCTGATATCGCCGAGCGGCACGTAGAACTGGCGGCCATTCGCCGTCGATTTCGGCAGCGCGCCCTGCCACATCAGCAGCCAGGGGTTCTGTTCTTCCCACAGCAGCGTCTGCCCCGCCATATCTTCAAAATATGGCAGGATCAGCACGGATTTCGCGATGGGCTCGAATTCCTGCGGCGCGGGGGCGTTGCTGCGCACAAGTCCGGGGCGCGCCTTTTGGCCGTAGATGGATTCTTTCCAGTCGGGGCGCGATTCCATCGCCGTTTGCGGATCTTCGTCGATTTCTTCCGCTGCGACAGGATCGGGATTGTCGATGGCGGCCCCCATCTCGACATGGTTTTCGCCGCTTGTTTCTTCGGATGCGACATCGACCGCTTCCGGCGCGTCATCCTGCACGTTGATATAGCTGCGCACGGCATCGCGGAAGCGGATCGTGAAGGTGCCGACATAGCGCGTCGTCGACATCTGTTCGTCCTGAATCTCGAAATCCTGCACAAGCATCGCGATGTCGGAATCCTTCGGCATCTTGAATTTCTTGAATTCGGCGGGGGTCATGTTCCGCTCGGCCAGTTTCTTGAACGCCTCGATGCGTGAATCGTTGATGGCTTTTTCACGGGCCACGACCGAATTCTCGGCTTCCTTGTCGACCACCACATCGGCAACCACCAGCGGGTTGGCGACCGCAGGCGCAGGGCCCGGCAGGTTGGGGGTCCAGGTGTCGCCGTTTTTGGGGCCGATTTGCGACGAAACAGGCGAGGTTATGGCTAACAAGCCGAGGATTATAGAAAAAGAAGCGGGTAAAATGACTTTGGACATACGGGGACCGGGGCTTTGACAGATTCCATTGACTGACACTATCTCCAGATGCGCCTAAAATCCAGATATTCCAGTCATATTTTGTTAAAATTCTC
>JAQSWE010000228.1 GCA_029266795.1 Alphaproteobacteria bacterium
TTCGTAATCGTCATTTTAACAGCAATCAGCCGCGTGCGCCGCCGGTGCGCTTGCCCGCATAGGGCTTGCCGCCGCCGAAGGATTTACCAAAGGATTTTCCGCCCTCGCTGCGGCCTTCGCCGCCGCGTTTCGCGTCGCGCTTGGCGAAGCCGCCGCGGTTATGCGTCTTGTTGCGGGACAGGAATTTGCGTTCCTGGCCTTCGCGCGAGCGTGCGGGGCCTGCGCCGCCTTCGGCGCGGAAGTCGCTGGCACCTGCGCCCGTCACGTCTGCGCCGAAGCTTTGCGCGGCGCGGTCATGGCGGTGGCTGCGGTCATCCCGTTGCGGACGGTCGTTACGTTCGAAACGGTCGTTGCGCGCAGGACGCTCGAAGCTGGTGGTGCGCTCGGCGCGTGCCGGGCGATCTTCGAAATTCCGCGGCGCACGGTCTTCAAAATTCCGCGCGGGGCGGTCATCGAAGCTGCGTACGGGACGGTCGTTAAACTTGCGCTCGCCTTGCGGGCGGTCGCCAAATTTCTTCGCGCCAAAATTACGATCACCGCGCGGCTTGTCGAATTTGCGCTCGCCTTGGGGGCGGTCGGATTTCGACGCGTCGCGCTTGCCTTCGCCGAAACGGCGCTCGGCATCCATGCGTTCGCGCTGCGCGTATTCGCCGCGCTTGCGGTCGGAACGTGCGCCTTGCGACTTGCCCATGGGGCGTGCCGTCTTGATCGGCTTGCGCATCGTGGGGGATGCTTCTTCTGCGTCGCCGGTTTCGGAGACGTCAGAAGACTGTTGCTGGCCGCGGCGCGGCTGGCGCTCCGACGGGTTTAGCAGCAGCTGGATGTCGCGCCACAGGTCATGATCGTCGGGGGTAACGAAGCAAACCGCCGAGCCTTCCGCGCCGTTACGCGCGGTGCGGCCGATGCGGTGGATGTAGTCTTCAGCCACTTGCGGCAGGTCGTAGTTGATGACGTGCTCGATATGCGGAATGTCGAGGCCGCGCGCGGCGACGTCGGTTGCCACCATGATGCGGTGCTGCTGGTCGCGGAAAGCCTGGATGACGCGGTTACGCTGGTTCTGGTTCAGGTTACCGTGAATGGCGGCTGCGGATTGCTGCTCGTTGTTCAGCTTCAGCGCGAGGCGGTCTGCGCCGCGCTTGGTCTTCACGAAAATGATGACCGAACCGGTGCGTGCGCGCAGTTCCTGCATCAGCAGCGTGTGTTTTTGCGCGGTGACGGTGCGGATGACCTCCTGCTTGATCTTGCGGATCGGCTGGTTCACTTCGCCGACGGCAACGCGGACGGGCTTGTTCGTGTACTGCTCAGAAACCTTAATAATATGGTTCGGCAGGGTTGCGGAGAACATCAGCGTCTGGCGCACTTTCGGCATCTTGGCGACCACGCGGTCGATCTGCGGGCCGAAACCCATGTCGAGCATGCGGTCGGTCTCATCGAGCACGAGGAAGGCGGTGGTGGAAAGGTTCAGGCTGCCTTGCTGCAGGTGGTCGTTGATGCGGCCGGGCGTGCCGATGATGATGCGGGCGCGGGCGCGCAGCTGCTGCAGCTGCTTGAACATCGACTGGCCGCCGATGAGCAGCGCGGTCTTCATCTGCGGCGAGGTGGAGAGCATCACCTTCACGGCATCGAGCACCTGCGCCGCGAGTTCGCGCGTCGGCGTCATGACGATGGCGGTTGCTTTGGGGTCGTTCAGCAATTTTGCGATCATCGGGATCGCGAAAGCGGCGGTTTTACCGGTACCGGTCTGCGCGGAGCCGAGGATGTCGCGGCCTTCAAGGGCGGCGGGAATCGACTGCGCCTGAATCGGCGTCGGCTTGTCGAATTTCATTTTCTCGAGCGCGAGAAGCAGCGGTTGCGGCAGTTGCAGCGAATAGAAGTTTTCCATGTGAATATATTTTGCCCGTCGCGCGATAGCCCGCGCGGGCAGTCCTTTTCTGTCAGGCGCTTTATTTGGAAAGCGCGTTTGCGTGCCCGGCCACCATGGCCTGATGGGCTTTTCGAGCTAAAATGCCGCCCTTTACGCTGGGCGGTAACTCTTGGTCAAACGCAAACGAAGGAGCATTTCGTTTCTCGCACCCGTTGGTGGGGCGGTTCCGCCTTAACCGGCGGTTCATTGAAAAGAGTCAGTATTCGAACTCACGCAACTATGTAACAGCATGGTTGTTCAAAATCAAGGAAATTCGGGAAAATAATTGCGGCGCTGTTGTAATTGCTCAATTTATCCCTCCTCTACCCTCTCCCGCCAATGCGGGAAAGGGTCAGGAAGAGCCGCGCTTCAGCGGCGTTTCGGCGCCGGTTTCTTCGCGGCAGGCTTTGCGGGGGGCTGCACGCCGTCATGGTTGTTTTGCATGTTCGTCCAGAACTGCGCCGCGTTGCCGAAAGTTTTCGCGAGTTTCTTGGCAAGGTCGGGCGTCACAGGTGCTTTTTCCTTCAGCACGGCGTTCAGCGTACGCGTGTCCACGCCAATCTTGGCGGCGAAGGTTTTGGCGTCGAGGCCGAGCGCCGGCAGGATGTCTTTCGCCAGCAATGCGCCGGGATGGGTCGGGCGGCGGGTCATGACAGGTGGTTCCGGCAGCGACGGCGCGGCGAGTTTTGGCTTTGCTGAGATTTCCTCTGCGACGGCGGGTGCGTCGGATTTCTGCTGCAGCATGTCTTTGTAAGGGCCGTTGCGGTCAAACGGCTTGTCGAACTGTATTTCGAACATGGTCGATGCCCAGCTGCGGTCGTAATAGACTCGGATGTTCATGTCGACCGAGGGCGAGGCGCAGGCGCGCACCAGATCCTTGAACCCGTCCATCGCCTCCAGCTGCGCCTGATTATAGGGTGACACGACGGCCTCGAACGTATTCACGCCGATGCGGATATTCTTGATGCGCTTCACACCTTTGCCGCCAAGACCTTCTTCGCGCAGCTTGATGGTGTCAATCTGCGTGCCATGCTTACGGAAGTGCATTTCATCGGCCAGAAGTCGGGGCAGCCATTCGCCGATACGGGTCATGTTCTCGCTCATTTCAGCATCAAGCTGGTTACGGCGTTCTGCGCGCTGACGGTCGTAATAATCGTCGAGGCCGTTGAACTGGTCGCGAGCGCTTTGCGCGGAGGGCTTTTTCTGTTCGGTCATTTCTACACCTTTTTTTCGGACGCGGCGCGGCGACGGCGGGATGCCGAACCTTACGCCTGCTGTGATTTTTCTTTTAAGGAGTATGGCTGCGAATATCTGTCAGCCTGCGACCGCAATTTGACCGGTCTTGCCAATGGGTGAAGTCCCACTGTGTGACTATGGTATAAAAGCGAATTAGCGATCTGTCAAATGCGCGGGGGCAAGGTACTGTTTTCAAATAACAATATTGTGCCTCCGTCATCCCCGCTTGTGCGAGGATGACGCCGGTGTTTTGAGTTTACTTTGAGTTTACGCTGCTTTGCCGAGCGCCTTGTCCATTTCAGCGGCGAGGTCTTCGGCGGGCCACGAGCCCTCGACATTCACTTTACCGCCCAGCACGTAATGGGGAACGGCGGAGATGCCACGGTCCTGCACGGATTTGTATTCGGCGGTCACGGCATCTTTATCGACGCCGGATTTGAATTTTTCGACCAGCTTTGCGCGGTCCATGCCGCAAGCCGCGCCGATATCGGCCAGCACGTTTTCGTCGGCGATGAATTTACCGTCTTCGAAAAACGCTTTCATGACGGCCATGGCGACCTGTTCCATCTTGCCTTCAGCGGCGGCCCAGCGGATCAGCCGGTGCGCGGCGTTCGTGTTGGGCGAGAGCGTGATTTTGTCGAAGTCGAAATTCAGGCCGAGCTCGCGGCCCATTTCGGTCATGTTCGCGCGAATTTGTTTCATGCGCTCGGGATCGAATTTCTTGGCCATCAGCTCTTTATAGTCCTCGCCAGCCGCAATCGTTTCGGGGCGCAGTTGATAGGCCTTCCATTCCAGCTCAGGCGTTACGCCCGGGCGCAGGGTCAGCGCCTTTTGCAAGCGTGCGAGACCCAGATAGCACCACGGGCAGACGACATCGGCGGCGACTTCGATTTTCAACGGGGTGGACATAAGTAATTCCTTTCAGTTCGTGCGCAGGAAGCGGGTTTCCGAGCCGTTATATAAGGTGAAGATAATCGCGTTCAAGTAAGGAACCAGTTCCCGCGCCACGCTGTTATCCCATTACTGAATTCTACAAACAGGAGTTACCTGATGAAATTTACATATATCCTCGCAGCCGCAGCGGTCGTTTTGACCGTCGCCGCAGCCCCTAAAGCAGAAGCTGCCTATTACGACGGCGTTGCTGCGACGACCCTGAACGTCCGTGCCGGTCCGAACGGTAACTACCCGATCATCGGCAAGAGTTCGTACACGCTATCGCGACCGCAATGACAACGTCAGCTTGCTGGGTCAACTGCTCGGCATTAGCACCGTGACTTACAATGAGCGCACGTATTGGGGCGAAAACTACTACGACCGCGACTTCTACCGCACCAAATACGGCTGGAACGACAATGACGGCCGTCGCTACGGTTGGCGTAAGAGCAACGGTCAATGGGTTCGCCTGAACGCGAAGAACGACGAAGACCATGATGGCATTCACAATAAATACGACCGCTACGACAATGACGGTCGCGGCAAATACGACAACGACAAAAACTATCGCAAAGTGAACGGCAAATGGGTCCGCGTCGGTGACG
>JAQSWE010000229.1 GCA_029266795.1 Alphaproteobacteria bacterium
GAGATGACCATGGCGAGGCCGGAGGCGACGACCCCGAACGCGCCGTTGATGCCCCAGAACCATGGGGTCAGCGTGTCGGAAATGCGCTCGGTCAGCTTCATGCCGGTGGGGAAGGCATAGCCCATCATCATGCCGGCGGGGAAGATCAGCGCGACGCACAGCGCGATGCGCACCGCAAACCCGGTTTCAATGAAGACATGCATCAGCGGGCCGACGGATGCCGCGACGAGGAACAGGTACAGCATCAACGCAATCGGCCCCTTGATCAGCTTGTGCCTCGTATCCAGCGGATAGCTCTCCGACAGGAAAGACCCGATGCCCGATGACAAAATCATGCTGAACAGCACGATGCCAAGCCCGTAGACCGGATGGCCGAGGAACATGCTAAGCATCTGCATCAGCGTGATTTCCACGAACATGAACCCGAGCCCGATCAGCGCGAAATACGCCGTGCCTGCGCGCAGGAATTTCTTGGGCGCGAGCTTCAGTGCACCGCGGAACGGCAGCACGAGGACGAGGATGGAGGCGATGATGGAGAACACGATGATGATGTAAAGGTTCACCGTCGCGACCGCATGCCCCTGCAGGTTCTGGAAGAACATGTCGCCCGAGGTCGCCTGTTTAATGACATCCCACGGCTTCCAGATGCGTGCCTGGTTGAAGAAGAACGGGCGGTTGTCGGTCGTGGGCGACACGTCAAACGGCAAATCCTTGATCGCGTCGTCGATCTGCTTCGCGTTTTCGGCGTGCAGGATTTTGTTCAAATACTCGTTCTTCGCGGCTTTGCGGGGTGACGCGATGATCGTGTATTTCAGACGGTCGGCATTGCTGTGCAACGCGTTCAGCTGCGTTTCCGTCAATTCGTCTTTGCCGACGATCATGCTGAGGATGTTGCCGATATGGGCGATGAAGACGTGCTTCCACGGGTTCGGCTTGTCCATTTCATGCAGGGCGGTCGAGGTGATGGTGGCAAGTCGGCACAGGTCGTTGCAGGCTGCGCTTTCGTGGTGGAAACGGTTGACGGTGAAAATGCCGCCGTCATTCACGCGGTTCAGGAAGGTGCGCCACGCATCGACGGTATAGAGCGCGTTTTCGGTGAGCGCGAAGGCGCCCGCTGCCGACGAGACCCAGGTGTCGATCAGCGACATCTGCAGCAGGTCGTATTTTTCGGTGTTATGCGTGAACCAGCTGCGCGCCTCGCTGTTGACGATGCGCACGCCTTCATGCGTGGAGAGGTTGGAGTAATTCTTGTACTCCGGCACTTCTGTCAGCAGCTTGATCTGCACGTTGTTGATGTCGACAGCCGTGACGGTTTTCGCGCCGAAATAAAGCGCCGCCAGCAGGTCGCGCCCGCCGCCCACGCCCACGATGCCGACCGATTTCAGGTTGGGAATAAAATGCACAAGATTGGTCAGGTCGTATTCGAGGAACTTCATCTTGTCGAAGCTTTTGCCGTCGAATTTCAGGATCGCGGTATGGGCCGCGCCATCGACGCGGAGGAACTGGTATTCGGTCTTCGTGTCTTTCGGCAGCAGCGGGCTTTTGCCGGCCACATAGACCCCCAGCTTCGGCGGCGGCGGCGAGACAGTGATGCGCGAAATCGGGTTCCATTCCTCATAATTGATGATGGAACGATCGAGGTTGATTGTCTTCGTCCAGCGGGGATAGATCGGGCGGTCCTTCATCGCGGCGTTGCCGAGGCCGACGATGGTGATGGCGGCGGCGAGGCCGAGCGCGAGCGCCCTGCCCTTCACCGCGCGGTCGAACAGCAAGCCGGTACCGATGATAACGCCCGCGACCAGCAGCACGGCAGACGGCGCATCGATCAGTTTCATCAACCCGATGGCGGCAAGGCAGCCCATCGACGCGCCGATCATGTCGGCGGCATAGACCTTGCCGACCGGCAGGCCGGAGCGCGTGAGGCAGAGCGAGACGATCTTGCCGGCCTGATAATAGCAAGCCGCCGCCACGCCCGCCACCAGCGGCAGCGTGAAGGCGATCGACTGGAAATTCTTGTCGACGATCGGCACATACATCTGCACGAACATCGAGGCGACGGCGAGGATGCCGAACCACACCGTCGATGCCCGCAGCTTCTTGCCGAGGTTTTTCTGCTGGTCGGCCTTGTCGCCGCGATAAACGTCAAGCGCGCCGAGCGTGAGGCCGAACATCGCAATCGAAATGGTCAGGAACGACAGGTGATACCATGTCACGACCGAGAAGATGCGCGACTGCAAAATCTGCAGCGCCATGACGGCAGCGCAGATCAGCCCCACCGCGAAATAAAACGCGCCCGGCGATTTTTGTTTAGCGACCATGATATTTGCCCCTTAGGTCTATTATTTCGATTTTTTCAAAAGCTGCAGCGACGGTATCGCCAGCAACCCATAGCACAGCGCCCCCGCCAGCAGCGTGAACGGCAGGCCGAGGCCGATGGAAATGACCATCGCGACGGCAGACGCCACGACGCCCATCGCGCCGTTGATGCCCCAGAACCACGGCGTGAGGCGGTCGGATACTTTGTCCGTCAGCTTCATGCCCGTCGGGAAAGCAAAGCCCATCATGATCCCGCAAGGGAAGATGAGCAGCAGGCAGACTGCCGCGCGGATGGCGAAGCCTTCCTCGATAAACGTCTCCATCAGCGGCGTGACCGATGTGGCCAGCAGCGCGATATACACCATCACCGCCATCGACCAGACGATCAGGCGCTTCTGCGTATTCAGCGGGAAACCCTCCGAGATGAAGGAACCGATGCCCGACGACAAAATCATGCTGAACAGCACGATACCCAAACCATAGACAGGATGGCCGAGGAACATGCTCATCATCTGCATCAGCGTGATTTCGACGAACATGAAACCAAGCCCGATCAGCGCGAAATAAACCGTGCCCGCGCGCAGGAATTTCTTCGGCGCATGGGCCAAAGCTTTCCGGAACGGCAGCACCAGCACCAATGCCGATGCGACAATGGAGAACAGGATGATGATGTAAAGGTTCACCGTCGCCACCGCATGGCCGCGCAGGTTCTGCGAGAACATATTGCCCTCGCGCGCCTGCTTGATCACATCCCACGGCTTCCAGATGCGCGCCTGATTAAAGAAGAACGGGCGATTATCGGTCGAGGGCGAGACGTCAAACGGCAAATCCTTGATCGCCGCCGAAACATCTTCCGGCGAATTGGAATGCAGGATGGCGCGGAGCGTCTTGTCCTCCGGCTCCTGACGCGGCGAGGCCAAAATCGTGTAATCCAGTCGCGCCGAAGCCGCATGCAGCGCATCCAGCTGCGCTTTCGTGAATTCATGGCGGCCCACGATAAACGTCACAATCGACGCCGTATGCGCGATGAAGACATGCTTGCCGGGGTTTTTCTCGCCCAGCTCCTGCAGCGCGGTTGCGGTGATGGTGGCCAAGCGGCACAGGTCGTTGCACGCCCCGCCCGCCTTGTGCCAGCGGCTGACCGTCAGCACGCCGTTGTCATTCAACCGGCGCAGGAACACTTTCCAAGCATCGACGGTGTACAGGCTGTTTTCAGTCAGCGAAAACGCGCCCGCCGCCGAGGATACCCATGTGTCGATCATCGACATCTGGATGCCGTCGAATTTTTCGGTGTTCTGCGTCAGCCAGCTGCGCGCTTCGCTGTTGATGATATCGACGCCCGGCTGGTTCCACAAATTCGTATAGTTGCGGAATTCGGGAATTTCCTTCAGGAGCCGCACCTGAATATTGTTGATGTCGAGCGCCACCACGCGCTTCGCCTTGAAATACAAGGCCGACAGCAAATCGCGCCCGCCGCCCGCGCCGATGATGGCGAAGCTCTCGATACCCGGAAGGAAATGCGCAAGGTTGGTCAGGTCATATTCAAGGAACTTCACGTCCTTCCAGTTCTTGCCGTCGAATTTCATGATCGGCGTACCCGCCGCGCCGTCGACGCGCAGGTACTGGTATTCGGTCTTGATGTCCTTCGGCAGTTTCGGGCTCGGCCCCCACAGATAGGCCGACAGCTTTTCAAGGTCGGGGGACACCGTGATGCGCGAAATCGGGTTCCATTCCTCAAACGTAATGTCGCGGCGCGGCAGGTCGAAACCCTTCGTCCAGTACGGGTAAATCGGGCGGTCTTTCATCGACGCGTTCACCAGGCCGATGGCCGCCAGAATGCCGGCCACGCCTAAAATCAACGCGATGCCCTTGACGTTCTTCGGGCGGCTAAACAGCAACCCGTTCGCCACAATCGCCGCCGATACCAGCAGCACGGCCGATGGCGCATCCATCGCCTGCATCAGCGCAATCGCTGCAAGGCAGCCGATTGATGCCCCCTTGCCGAGGTTTTTGCGCTGCTCTTCCTGATTGCCGCGATAGACCTGCAGTGCGCCGAGCGTCAGGCCGAACATAGCAATCGAAATGGTGAGGAACGACAGGTGATACCAGGTAACGACCGAGAATATGCGTGACTGCAAAATCTGCAGCGCCATCACGGCGGCACAAACCAATCCGACAGCCAGATAAAATTGACCTGATGATTTTTGCGCGGCGCGTGTCGGCATAATACTTTCCCCTTGATATATAAGGCCTTTAAAACATACTATGACTTGAAAATCAAAGACCATATAAATACGCGCGGCAACATCCCGAAAATCAGGGTCAATATGAAAATCGCCACCTGGAACGTCAACTCCGTCAGACTCCGCGTCCCCAATATCCTGAAATGGATCGAGAGCCAGCAGCCCGATGTGCTGCTGCTGCAGGAATTGAAATGCCTGACCGAACAATTCCCCGTGGATGATTTCAAGGCTGCCGGCTATGAATGCGCCGTCTTCGGGCAAAAGGCATGGAACGGCGTCGCCATCCTCTCCCGCCACCCCATTACCGATGTGAAGACGGGATTGCCGGGCGACGAGACCGATGAACAATCCCGCTATATCGAAGGCACCATCAACGGCTTCCGCATCGCCTCGATCTATCTGCCGAACGGCAATCCGGTCGATACCGAAAAATATCCCTATAAGCTGAATTTTTGCGACCGCCTGATCATCCGCGCGCGCGAATTGCTGGCGACGCAGCAGCCCGTGGTGCTGGGCGGCGATTACAATATCATTCCCGAAGGCCGCGATTGCTACGACCCCGCCGTGTGGAAAAACGACGCCCTCTTCATGCTCCCCAGCCGCCAGAAATTCCGCCAGCTGGCAAACCTCGGCTACACAGACGCATTCAGAGTATTCAACCAGCAGGACCAGCAATATTCATTCTGGGATTATCAAGCCGGCGCATGGCCCCGCAACCTTGGCATCCGCATCGACCACCTCATGTGCTCCCCCCAAGCCGCCGACAGATTAGAAGGCTGCATCATCGACAGCGCACCGCGGGGCGAGGAAAAGGCGAGCGACCATACGCCGGTGATGGGGAGTTTTA
>JAQSWE010000021.1 GCA_029266795.1 Alphaproteobacteria bacterium
AAATACTTTAGTTGCAAATGAAGCTTGAATCTTTCCATCTTTAACTTCCGGCCCGTACCATGCGGGAATCTGATGCCCCCACCAGATCTGGCGGCTGATACACCAAGGCTGGATGTTGTTCATCCATTCGTAATAGGTTTTCGTCCAGTTCGCCGGCACGAATTTGGTCTTGCCCTCGTCCACTGCCTTGATCGCGGGTTGCGCGAGCGTCTTGGCATCGACATACCACTGGTCAGTCAGCAGCGGCTCGATAATCACGCCACCGCGGTCGCCATAAGGGACCTGATACATGTGGGTTTCGACTTTTTCCAGCAGGCCGAGCGCCTCGATCTCTTCCAGCACTTTTTTGCGCGCGTCGAAACGATCCATGCCGATATAGGCCGCCGGAACATTCGCGCCGTCGGGATCGGCGATTTTGGCATCTTTGTCCATGATCGAAATCATCGGCAGCTTGTGGCGCTTGCCCACTTCAAAGTCGTTGAAGTCATGCGCGGGCGTGATTTTGACAGCACCCGAGCCTTTTTCGGGATCGGCATAGCTATCTGCCACGATCGGAATTTCGCGGCCTGTAATGGGCAGCACGACCATCTTGCCGACGAGGTCTTTATAACGATCATCATCGGGATGCACGGCAACAGCCGTATCGCCCAGCATGGTTTCAGGGCGCGTGGTGGCGATCACGATAAAGGTATCGGCCATACCCTTGATCGGGTATTTGAAGTGCCACATATTGCCTTTGGTCTCGCGCGGCTCGACCTCGAGGTCCGAAATGGCGGTGTGGAGTTTCGGGTCCCAGTTGACGAGGCGCTTGTCCTTGTAAATCAGATTTTCCTTGAACAGCTGCACGAAAACTTTATTCACGGCCTTGTTCAGCCCGTCATCCATGGTGAAGCGCTCGCGACTCCAGTCTGGCGTCGCGCCGAGGCGGCGCAGCTGGCCGGTGATCGTGTTGCCGGACTCTTCCTTCCACTGCCAGACGCGCTCCAGGAATTTTTCGCGACCGAGGTCGTGGCGCGTTTTCTTTTCATCGGCGAGAAGGCGTTCCACCACCATCTGCGTTGCGATGCCCGCATGGTCGGTGCCGGGCTGCCAGAGCACATCGCGGCCCTGCATGCGCTCGAAGCGCGAAATAATATCCTGAATGGTCGTGTTCAGCGCATGGCCCATATGCAGGCTGCCCGTGACGTTGGGTGGCGGCATGGGGATGCAATAAGGCGCTTTGTTGCTGTTGACGTCGGCGGTGAAGGCTCCGGATTTTTCCCAGAGTTCGTAATGTTTCTTTTCGACGTCTTTGCTTTCGAAGGTTTTATCCAGCATGTTTTTCCCCAAAAATTAGATACATAATATACGCGTAAAAGCATTGATTTGTGAAGGGTTTTTCCCCAAGATTAAGCCCAGTCAAACCGTTGAAAAAGGCTGAGAAAAACGCCAGTGTCCACCGCCCCCCAGACCGCGGAAGATCTGATCCAGCAGGCGCGCAGCCAGTTGCAGCAACAGCAGCTGGAACCGGCGAAGGCTAGCCTTGAGGCATCGCTGAAACTGCAAAAAACCGCCGCCGCCTATCGCGGGCTTGGCAATATCCAATTCATGCTGCGCAACCACCGCGACAGCATCCCTTTCTTTGAGAAAGCGTTGGAGCAGGATGGGGGCGACCATGCGTCTCTTGCCATGCTGGCGGAGGCGTATTTCGAGCTGGGAAACACGGAAAAAGCGGTCGGGTATTCCACCCTCGCGATTACCGCAGCCCCGCAGGAAATCCGCTACAAGGAACGATTTATCCACCTTTCCCGTGACGCGGTGTTTTTCCAGTATAACCACGTTATCGAAAATACACTATTGGAATGCCTGAAGACCCCGAGCCTGGATTGTTCGGGCGCACAGGGACTTTGGTACAATACATTCACCCTGAACCCCGATTTCCGGCGGCTCTATGCGGTCAAGCGCAGCGCGGAAAAGCAAAGCGGTTTCTTCGGCAAGATAAAGGAACGCATGGCGGCCGCCCTGCCCGCCAAGGATGATGCGGGTGCCTCTTTCGACCCAACGCTTCTCGACAAGGCTGTTGATTTTTCACCGCTGATGAAGCCGTTTTTTCTGCTCGGTCTTGAGAAAATTACTGTGTATACGATGGCGTTCGAAGAATTTCTGACAGCCTTGCGCAAGTCGCTGTTACTGCAGCCTGAAAGATTTTCTGCGCAGGAACGTTTATCGATTGGGGCGAGCCTTGCGCAGTATTGTTTCAATACCGATTACATCCTGAATGTGACGGCCGAAGAAATTGGCAAAATCTCGGCACTTGGCACGACAGCGACTGATATCGCTCTGCGCGCCTGCTACGCGCCGTTGCAGCAGATTTCCGGGATTGATGAGATTGCAAAAAAATTCACGCAAAACGCCGAACTTTCAGGTGTACTTGAAACGCAGCTGACGGAAGTGCGCCTGCGTGAAAACGCCGCGAAAAATATTCCCGCCATCACCCCCATCGCCGATGCCATATCGGTAAAGGTGCGCGAGCAGTACGAAGAATCCCCCTATCCCCGGTGGAAAACAATCCCGCGCAATTTGTCGCTGGAGCGCGTTGCAGACCCGCTGCGTAAGCCGGGCGCGAAGGTATTGATTGCCGGCTGCGGCACGGGGCAGGAAGCGGCGCAGATTGCGACGGTT
This sequence comes from Alphaproteobacteria bacterium, assembly GCA_029266795.1. Taxonomy (GTDB): domain Bacteria; phylum Pseudomonadota; class Alphaproteobacteria; order Micavibrionales; family UBA2020; genus JAPWJZ01. The sequence goes on from JAQSWE010000021.1 coordinate 2,662, forward strand.
TTGCCGGATGCCCAAATCCTTGCCGTTGACCTCAGCCTTGCAAGCCTGTCATACGCGCAGACGCGAACCGAAAAACTGGGGTTTAAAAACATCACCTTCCGGCAGGCGGATATTCTGCAGCTGGGCAGCCTGACAGAGCGTTTCGACGGCATCATTTCTGGCGGCGTCCTGCACCACCTGCAAGACCCGCTGAAGGGTTGGGAAGTTTTAACGGGGCTGCTGAACGATGGCGGGCTGATGCGTATCGCCCTCTACAGCAAAATTGCGCGCAAACACCTTGTCGTCGCGCAGGACATCATCCAGCAAAAAGGCTTTCCGCCGACGATCGAGGGTATGCGGGATTTCCGGCAGCAGAGCGCATCCCTGCTCGACCGTGACGTGCTGAACACCATTTCAGCGGTCAGCGATTATTACCATGCAGCAATGTACCGCGACATGCTGTTCCATGTGCAGGAACACTGCTTTGATATTCCGGGCATCGATGCGGCGCTGAAAAAACTCGGCCTTACCTTCGTACAATTCATTTTGCCGCCGCCGGTCCTCGCGCAGTATGTTGCGGCCTATCCCTCTGACCCGACCGCGGCGTCGCTGCCCAACTGGCATAAATTCGAGCAATCCCACCCTCTGCTTTTCCTCGGCATGTATCAGTTCTGGTGCAAAGCCGCTTAGTATTAACATATTATTTGCGATTTCCGGCCGGATTGCGTTAAAGCAGTTGCATATGAAATACGCGAATTTTATCCTGCGTTAACGAACCCGCCTGCCTCCATAAAGGAAAACAGAAAATGGCAAAATCTTCCTCCATGAAAAACGGCGCAGCACCTAAAGACTCAGGCGTGCGCATCGAAACGGATTCCATGGGCGAGGTGGAAGTATCGGCGCGCAAATACTGGGGCGCGCAGACGCAGCGGTCGCTGCAGAATTTCAAGATCGGCGTGGAGCGCATGCCCCTGCCCCTCGTCCGCGCGCTGGGCGTCCAGAAAAAAGCGGCGGCGCTTGCGAATATCGAACTGAAAATCCTCGACCCGAAAATCGGCGCTGCGATCATCGACGCGGCTGAAGAAGTGATGGACGGTACGCTGAACGAGCATTTCCCGCTAGTAGTCTGGCAGACCGGTTCTGGCACTCAGACGAATATGAACATCAACGAAGTCGTTTCCAACCGCGCGATTGAAATCATGGGCGGCGAAATGGGTTCGAAAAAGCCCGTGCATCCGAACGACCATGTCAACATGGGCCAGTCGTCGAATGACACCTTCCCGACCGTCATGCATATCGCAGCGGTCGAGCAGATCAGCCATGAATTGCTGCCCGCGATGGAAAAACTGACGAAGGCATTGGCGAAGAAATCGAAAGAATTCTCCAAGATCATCAAGATCGGTCGTACGCATTTGCAGGACGCAACGCCTGTCACACTCGGCCAGGAATTTTCCGGCTATGCCGTGCAGGTCAAATACGGCATCGAGCGCGTGCAGGCATGCCTGCCCCGCCTGTCCCAGTTGGCACAAGGCGGCACCGCTGTCGGCACCGGTCTGAACTGCAAACGCGGCTTCGCGGCACTGTTCGCCAAGAAAGTGTCGGAAATCACCGGCCTCGAGTTCACCACCGCCGAAAACAAGTTCGAAGCGATGGCCGCGCATGATGCGATTGTCGAAACATCCGGCGCGCTCAACACGGTCGCCTGCTCCCTCATGAAAATCGCCAACGACATCCGCCTGCTCGGCTCCGGCCCGCGTTGCGGTATTGGCGAGATTCATCTGCCCGAGAACGAACCCGGCTCGTCGATCATGCCGGGGAAGGTCAACCCTACCCAGTCGGAAGCCATGACGATGGTCTGTGCGCAGATCATGGGCAACCACACCACTATTTCTATCGCAGGCTCGAACGGACATTTCGAACTCAACGTGTTCAAGCCCGTCATGATCTACAACCTGCTGCAGTCCATCCGCCTGCTGGCCGATGCCTGCAACAGCTTTACGGATAATTGCGTTATCGGGATCGAGCCGAACCTTGACCGCATCAAGCGCCTGCTGGACGAAAGTCTCATGCTGGTGACGGCGCTCAACCCCGTCATTGGATATGACAATGCGGCCAAGATCGCCAAAAAAGCGCTGCGTGAAGACAAGACATTGAAACAAGCCGCAATTGCGCTTAAACTTTTAACATCGGAGGCGTTCGATGAAGCTGTCCGCCCCGAGAACATGATCGGTCCGAAGGATTAAAAAGTGCCACGTCGTTTATCCCAAAAGCATTCTGTTACGGTAGCGGGCCACCGCACGAGCATCACGCTTGAAGTCGCGTTTTGGGAATCCCTCAAGGAAATCGCCGTCGCGAAAAGCAAGTCGGTGAATTGCCTGATTGCCGAAATCGACGTTGCACAGCCTGAAAACTTGTCGAGCGCACTGCGCGTTTATATCCTCGACTTCTACAAGCACCCCGAGCTTCATACGGGCTCGAAGTAACCTCCCCTATTCCAAAATTTCTTCATCACGTGGTGCTTCCGCAGGCGGGGGAATTGCTGCGGGCATTTCAGGTGGCTGTTCGCCGCGCATACCCTCTGGCGCATCGGGCTCCGGTGGCAGCGCATTGAGGCGCTCAAGCACGCCTTTCATGCCGTCCTCACCGGGTGTCGCAACAGGCTGGAGCGGCGCGGGTTCTGATGGCGGCGGATCGATTTGCGCGCCGGTATCGCCGAGCTCTTCGGTTTCAATGGGGATATTGTTGATGATGCTGCCGGTGCCGTCTTCACCAGACTCAACAGCAGGCGGCGTACCCGACGGAAGATATTGTTCCTCATCCGGCGTGCGGTGCTGCGGCATGCCTGGCTGCATGGGCTGGACATCCGGTGAAAACTGCTGTTCCGGGACTATGACGTCGGCAGCGGCTTCGGGCACCACAACGGCGGGTTCAGGCGCAGCATTGTTCATCAGCCAGATTTCCACAGGTTTGATGCCCACGCTGTAATCAGCCGCCTTGCCAATCGGGCCGGAACGGTTGACGGCGAACGACGGAAAACCGGCGATGCCTTTGAGCTGGATATCGGCCTTGGCGTGGAATGTTTCAGGCTGCATGTCAAACGCGCCGCCAACCGTTATCACCGCATCCGCATCCTGCAGGCGCAATTTTTCTATCGTGATCTGAGCATTTGCGATTTTCAGGGCAGCGTCGACGTTGCGATAGGTCGTGTCTTCCGACCGCAGCGACTTGGTAAAATCTGCCGCAAGGTTCTCGGCGCGGCTTCCCTTGGTATCATTGATAAAGCGGCCTGCAGCGCGCGGACTGAAATCATGAATCTTCAAGCTCGCGGCTTTGATCCCGATGTCGCCGTCGATGCCATGGAACCAGTTCTTGTCTTGCGCCTTGCTGTCTTCCGCAATATCCAGCGTAATGTCGCCCTGCCCCAGCGTGAAGCCCTTCATTTCCATCAGGTCCGCAAATTGTTGAAGATCGGCATTGGTGATCCCGCCCTTCAACGTACCTTGCCAGCTGCCATTCTTGCGCGTCGCGGCAGTTTCCGCATTAACCGCGCCGCCCCACAATTCGCCCTTCATCTCCGACACCTTGATCTCGTCGGGCGCGGCAGTAAGCATCAATTCGGTATTCAGGACATCATTGCTGCGCCAAACAAGCTTTTTTGCCTTCAGCTTCAGCTCGATCGGATCAGCCAGTTTCCAGTCTTCCCAGACCCAGCGGTCGAAATTTATTTCCGGCGCGGTCAGGTCCCCGATATATTTCCCGTCGCGGCGGCCAAGCGTACCCGTTACGTCATTCGCCTGAATACCATCGAACTGGTAGGTGCTACGCGTGCCATTCAGTTTTGCGCTGAAAGAAAACGGCTTTTCTTCGGAAAAGAGTCGATCGACAGGTAAGCCGATTTGCGCCCAAGTGGCATTCTTCATTTCAACATTGTTCTGGTAGGCATATGTACCCTGATTGCCGGCTGTCGCGCTGCCCGACAGCGAGACGTCGCCGCCCTGAGAAACTCCGTCTGCGGTAAAGGTAAATGCCTTGGCATCACCCTTCACTTGGCCCTTCAGTGCTGCGGAATTAGAACCCCAGAGTGGCGGCGGAATTTCGATGCCATATCCGGACAGGCCGCCCAGTTGAGAGACTTTGACGCTATAATCGATAGCCATACCCGATAACGGATTCAGAGACGCGACTTTGCCGCTTGCCGTGAAGTTACCATCATTAGAAAAACTGCCGGACATACTTTCAATCGCCAGTACGTTGTCCGCGACCTTGCCTTTGAAAACGAAATCGCTGCCGGCAAGATTTCCCTTGGTGAAGTCTTTCACATGAATGGTAAGTACGGCGTCCGACTTCATCACTTTTTCCATGAAGCCTGCATATTCATCGGACAGCACCGCCGTCACATCGGCCTTATCCAGATTCAGTATCGCATCGAAAGCGGGCGTTTTCTCTCCGCGCTTGATATTCAGGACGCCCGAAACTGCGGTAGTGCCATTAATTTTTCCGTTGATGTCGAACAGGCTAATGGCATCGCCCTTGATGTCAAGGCTGCCTGACAGTTCAAGTTTTTTGATCAGGCCGAAGGCGCCCAGCGATTTCAGGATATTGGCGTCGGAAAATAGATTTCTGCCCAGCATTTTGTGAGCGTCATCCGTATTCACCTGTATCGAATAGGCTGCATATTTCGTTTTGGGCGTGACGACGCCCGCCATCTTCACTTTCGATTTTCCGGGCAGGTCGATGCGCAGTTCCTTGATCGTCCAGTCCTTATCCGTACCGTCGATAGCCGCCGTGATATCAGGCAGCCAGACGCCGTTGAAAGTCACGCTGCGCGCCTTCACTTTCAGATGAGGCGTGAATCCGGTGGGAACGTCGATAAAGCCGGGCTTGCCGGTGACCTTCAAATCGCTGGTGTCGAGGTCGGCAGTCACATCCGGCTTTTTGCCGGGGACGAAGGCGATAGCAACACTGCCTTTTACGTCGCCTTTCTTCCCGATTTTACCCTTGATATCCGTCAGCACGGCCTCGCCGGGCTTCAGGTTCAGCATGGCGGTGATATCGGCGGGCTCGGCCATGAAGCTGAGGCCATTCAGGAATTCACTATTGAACAGGCTGCCCAGCGTGCCTTGCGCAATTGATAGCTCGCCCTGCAATCCCAATCCTTGCGCAAAATCGGCAACGCCGTTGAATTTGACCTGTGGCAGGTTTTCGGCGGGCGTGAAGGTGATATTCAGCGGCACGGGAACGCCGCGCTCGTATTTTCCCGTTCCGGCCTCGATGCCGACGACGGTATCTTTGTATCGCATGTCGCCTTTGATGCGGTAGGGGCCGGTGAGTGTATCGGCAGAGGTCGCAAGGTTCAGGTTATCCACGTGCCATTCGGTACCGGTCGCATGGTCCAGATAATGCAACGTACCGCCCGTCATGCTGACTTGGCTCAATCTTACCGCTTCGGCATCGGGGCCTTCACTTCCGCCTTCCGCGAAGACGCCGCTCCAGTTCGTCGTGCCGTCCGGTAGTGTTTCAAAATTCAGTTCCGGCGCGTCGAGGTTGATGGTTTCGATTTCATAACGTCCCTGTAGCAGCGGTCCCAGCTTCATGCGGGCTTCCAGCTGTTTTAGCTTCATCAGCTGCGGCGCCTTCGCACCCTCGATATTCGCGAGCGTCACATCCTCCAGCACGATTTGCGGGTTGGGCAGGATGCGGAAGGATACCTTGCCGCCCACATCGATCTTGCGCGCGATATAGGGTTCAAGCTGCGAGACGATTTGGTCCTTGTGCTTGCTCCAGTCGATAAAACTGGGCGCAACAAGCGCGAGCGCGCCAAGAAATAGGGAGAGAAAGAACAGGTAAGCGACAACCTTCTTCATCATGACGCGGTCTTCCACTTTTCAATCACGCTAAGTACGGCGTTGGATGCTTTCTGGCCTGGCGTTTCAGGGTCGCCAAGGCCAATCTTTATGAGCGCTTCGCGAAAATCCATGAGCTGCGCAACGCGGCTTTCCTTGTCCGCCATCAGGCGCAGCAGTTCTTTCGACATCGGGCCGGGTTCGCATTGCTCCAGCAACAATTCCGGCACAACGGGGCGCTTTAGCAGGATGTTTACCAAATTGACATACGGCGTCTTGATGAGTCGTTTTGCCCACCATGCGGAAATAGGGCTGAGCTTGTAGGCAATAATATGCGGCGTATCCGACACCGCGAGTTCCAGCGACACAGTGCCCGATGCTGCAATCGCAATTACACTCGCCGCAAAGCAATCAAATTTTTCTTCCTCGGAATAGACGAGGATCGGGTTGATTCCCTTACCGCGGAAGAAGGCGTCGATCGTGTCTTTCAGGTGCGGCAGCGTGGGAATGACGATCACGGCGTTATGCTTGTTACGCAGCACGATATCGGCGGCATCGCAGAATTTATCCAGCAGGCGCGACAGCTCGCTCATGCGGCTGCCGGGCAGCATGCAGAGGATCGGCTGGTCAGGTTTTAACCCGTGATTGCGGCGAAAACGGTCACCGTCACCGCGGTTTTCGCGTTCGACGACCGGATGACCGACAAAGGTGGCGGCCAGACCATGACGCTCGAAATATGGCGGCTCGAATGGTAGCAGCGTCAAAAGATGATCGAGGAATTTCGAGACTTTCTCCGCCCTGCCCGGCCGCCATGCCCAGACGCTGGGCGCGACATAGTGGATGAATGGCACGCCTTTAGATTTGGGGCGCGCTTTCTTGACGACGCGGAAGCAGAAATCAGGAGAGTCGATGGTGATGACGGCATCCGGTTTCTGCTTGATGATCTCTTTCGCCGTCTGGCGGATGCGGCCCAGAATGGAAAACGCGCGCGGCAGGACCTCCGCGAGTCCCATGACGGAAAGTTCTTCCATCGGAAACAGGCTGGTCAGACCCTCTTCCGCCATACGCCGCCCGCCGACGCCGATGAACTGCGCGTCGGGATGCGTGTTCTTCAGGGCGCGCATGAGATTGCCACCGAGCAGGTCGCCCGATGCCTCGCCCGCGATGATAAAGATACGAAGCGGTGCGGTCATGCGCGGAATCCCATGATGAAAAGTCCCAGTTTGTCGGCGGCCGAGATGACCTCCTCGCGGTCGAGGAGCAATGACGCGCCGGATTCAATTGCGATACCTTGCAAGCCTGCCTCGAAAGCGCGGCGCACGGTGCGCAAGCCGATGGCGGGCAAATCCAGCCGTTTGTCCTGCTGAGGCTTGCAGGATTTCACCAGCACGCCGCCTTTGCCTTTGCGCCTCAGCTTGCGGCAGCGTTCCAGCAGCGCGTCTGTGCCTTCGACGGCCTCGATGCCCAGCACGACGCCCCCCTGCACAACAGCCGCCTGCCCCACATCGAGCCGGCCGAGCGTTTTGGTAACGATGATGCCGAATTCGATATCAAGGCGCGCTTCATTCGACAGCAGTACCTTGCCGAGTACGCCTTCCGGCGTAATCAACGCAGGCTCTATTTCGTGTGCTCCGATAACGGTAAAGCCGTCCTTTTCCAGCTCTCCTGCAACGGCCTTCAGTAGGCGGTCATCGCCGAGCGCATTGAGGCCAAGACGCGCGAAGACCTGCATGGTGCGCAGATCGGGCCTCATCTCGGCAAGGCTGGGCCGGCGGATATTGCCTGCCATGACGAGCGTATCGACGCCAAGGGATTTGAGGATAGAGATGGCTTCGTTGGTCGCGCCCAGTTTCGACCAGGCATGGTCGGTGCCCTGCAAGGTCGCGCTATCCGTCTGTCCCTTGAAGCCCAGCACGAAGAACGGGCGCTGGTCGCGCCTGCATGCATCGATCAGTTTTTTGGGAAGTCCCCCGCCGCCCGCAATAATACCGAGCCGCGACATAGGTTACCCGGCCGTGCCCGTGCGCGGCTGCAGGACGGAGCGGCCTTCTTTCGCGCGGATGAATTCAATAACCCGCATGACGGTCTGGTCTGCCTGATAATCATTGGCGACGCGGGCGGTGCGTTCGGCCAGCGTACCCTGATTGTCGAACAGGTCCTTGAACGCCTTCATCAATGCCTGAATTTGCTCTTTCGTATAGCCGCGGCGCTCCAGACCAACATAGTTGAGGCCGGCAAGATGCGCGCGCTCGCCTTTGACGAGGCCGAACGGGATGACGTCGTATTCAACACCCGACATGCCGCCGATCATTGCGTATGGCCCGATGCGCACAAATTGGTGGATCGCGGAAAGGCCACCGATGATGGCGTAATCGCCCACTTCAACATGTCCCGCGAGCGTCGCGTTGTTGGCCAGGATCACGTTCGAACCAACAATGCAGTCATGCGCGACATGCGACGACATCATGAACAGGCAGTTGTCGCCGACGACCGTTTTCATTTTATCGCCGGAAGTGCCGGGGTTCATGGTGACGTGTTCGCGGATCTTGTTGTTCTTGCCGATAACGAGTTCGGATTTTTCGCCCTTGAATTTCAGGTCCTGCGGCGCGGTGCCGAGTGACGCGAAGGGGTAAACGATGGTGTCATCGCCGATCGTCGTATAGCCATCGACCACCACATGTGATTTCAATTCCACACGGTCACCAAGCTTCACGTTGGGGCCGACAACACAATAAGGCCCGATTTTGACATCGGTGCCAAGCTGGGCGCCTTGTTCGATTACGGCAGTTGCGTGAATGGTGGACATCTTTTTCTCCATCGTCATAAAACTGACCTAATATGTAGCAACCCGTTGAATTCAGGGCAAATCACGCTCTATGACACAGTATTTCAGCAATATATCAGGTTTTATCCATAATCATGGCCGTAACGACCGCTTCGGCGCATAAAACGCCGTCTACTTTGGCTTCGCCTTGAAATTTCCATACGTTACGGCGGTTTTGCTGCTTGGTGACGCTGATATGGAGCTGATCGCCGGGAACAACCGGCTTGCGGAACTTTGCCGCGTCGATTGCCATGAAATAGACGAGCTTACCCTCCAGCTCCTTCCCCGCCGAATGGACGACGAGGGCGGCGGCGGTCTGTGCCATCGCCTCGATAATCAGGACGCCCGGCATTACGGGCGCGCCGGGAAAATGGCCTTGGAAGAAATTTTCGTTGATCGTCACGTTTTTCAGCGCGAGCGCGCTTTCATTCGGCACTACATCCAGCACGCGATCGATGAGCAGGAACGGGTAGCGGTGCGGAATCATTTCCATGATGCGCTTGGTGTCGATCAAAACGCTGGTCATTCGTCACTTCCTTTTTTCGTCGTCGCCATTTTTGAAACAATCGCGGTTTGGCGCATAAACTGGCGGATGGGAACGGCAGGGCTGCCCATGACTTCTTCCTGCGAGCCGATATCGCGCATGACGCCCGACTGCGCGGCAATCTTGGCACCGGAGCCGATATGCAGATGGCCGGCAAAGCCCGACTGCCCACCTGTCATGACATAGTCGCCCAACTGTGTAGAGCCAGAGATACCGGTCTGCGCCACGATGACGCAATATTTGCCGATGCGTACGTTGTGGCCCAGCTGCACGAGGTTATCGATGCGTGTGCCGCGGCCGATGACTGTATCGGGGCCGGAGCCGCGATCAACAGTCGAGTTCGCGCCGATCTCGACATCATCTTCGATAATCACGCGACCGAGTTGCGGCACAGGAATGTAACCGGTGGGATCGATCGCAAAGCCGAACCCCTGACGGCCGATTACAGCGCCGGGATGCAGCTTGAATTTCTTGCCGATGATCGAATGGCTAATATAGCAATTCACGCCGACATCGCTGTCATCGCCAATCTCGACGCCGTCACGAATAACAGCCTGCGCGCCGATGCGGCAGTTGGCGCCGATCTTGACGTTCTTGCCGATCACGACGCCGTGCTCGATATGGCAGTTGCCGCCGATTGTCGCGGTGGGATCAATGATGGCGGTCGGCGCGCGATATTCTTCGCGCACTTTAGAGGGATAGAATGCCTGGGCCGCCAGCGCATAGGCCTTGTAGGGATTTTTGTTCTTGAGCGTCGCGGTGCCTGCGGGCGCTTCAGCCGCCATTTCGGGTTTCACGAATACCGCAGCCGCCTTCGAATTGCGGAAGTAATCGGCGTATTTGCGGTTATCGAGGAATGTGACCTGATCTTCGTTTGCTTCTTGCAGCGGCGCGACATCATTAACAACGCGCGATGCGACGGCAGGATCGGAAAGCTCAGACCCGGTGATTTCGGCAAGCTGACCCAGTGTAAAGGGACCAGCGACGGTGAAAAAACGCTTGTCCGCCATTACTGTTTCACGGGCGCTTTGTTGGCGGAGGTCCAGTCTATCGCAATTTTGCTGATGGACTTATTCATGCGCTTGACGACTTCATCGGTAATATCGAGTTCGGGCTGGGCGAGCAGGACAGCTTCCTGCGTGAATACAGTCGCATAGCCCCTCTCCTTCGCGATATCGGCGATGATCTTGGTGGCTTCCGTTAGCAGCCGTGTGCGCGACGTGTTGCTGGCAACATCAAGCGTACGGCGGCGTTCCTGCAGCAGGCGTTCGGCAGAGCCGTATTTATTCTGAAGATCTTTCACCTTCTTGTCGAAAGCATCGGCTGTCATGCTCTCGCGGCTCTTCGCAAGGGCTTCCTTTTCCGCGGAAAGGGTCTTGTCCTGATTTTCCAGCTCGGCGTGAAACTGCTTGCTCTTGGCGTTCAACTCGCTGCGAATGCCTTCCGCTGCCGTTGCTTCGCGCATCACCTTGTTCATGTCGACGATGGCGTAGCTCATGCTATGGGTCTCGGCGAGAGCAGCAGACGAGATGCCAAGTCCCGCAATGACGAGGCTCGCGAGAATTGCTGATTTAACCCTATTCATGACCAACTCCTGTCGTTACCTGAATGCCTAGAACCTTGTGCCGAAGCTGAACTGGAACACTTCGGTCTCGTCATAATCTTCCTTCGCGAGCGGGAATGCGAGGTCGGCACGCAAGGGGCCCATCGGCGACTTCCACGCGATACCCGCGCCCGCAGATGCGCGCAAGGAGCCGTCATCGACGATACCGGGACCCGACACATCAAGGCCGCCGAGGCTGCCGAAATCGGAGAATATATGGAAGCGTACGCCTAAGTCTTCCGGCAGGCCGGAGGGAAATTCCAGCTCTACCGAACCACGGTAGAAATGGTTGCCGCCCAGTGCGTCATCCGTCGTGATATCGCGCGGGCCAATGCCACCGCTCGCGAAGCCGCGCAGGTTGTTGCCGCCGAGATAGAAGCGTTCGTTGATGCGGATCGTATCGCCGCCCCAAGCCTCGATGAGGCCGCCCTCGCCCAACAGGCTCAGAACCCATTTATCGACAACAGGATAATAATAAGTACCGCCCAGCTTGACCCTGCCGTATTTCGCAGAGCCGCCAAGCCCCGCCACTTCGGTATCAAAACGCGCCAGCAATCCCTCGGTCGGATCCATCTTGCTGTCAGTGGAATCATAGGTAATACGCTGCGTAATGGCAGACGTCGTGCGTTTGCCTTCCTGCTGCTGGATGTAGATCGAGGCGGTCGCGGGGACGTTATCGATTTCGTTGCGCGAATAGTAATAGCTCAGATACTGGCGCCACTTGTCTGCAAGAGGATAACCAAGGCGAAGCGCGCCGCCGCTGCGCTTGCTGTCGTACGAGCTTTCATCCTGATAATCGCGCGTGACGTGGAAAATGTCGAAGCCCGCCGACAGGTCGCGCTTCAGGAAGTAAGGCTCCGTAAAGCTGACATCGAATTCGGTGCGTTTTGCGGCGAGCGTCGTCGTAAACGAAAGCTCCTGCCCTTTGCCAAGGAAGTTCTTTTCCCGAACGCTAAAGTTACCAAGCGCGCCATCGGTGGTCGAGAAACCGGCGCCGAGCGAAAGTTCACCTGTCGATTTTTCCGCGACGGTTACATCGATATTGGTCTTGTCGGGCGTGCTGCCGGGAACGGGTTTGGCAGTTGCTGTTTCAAAGAAAGACAAGTCTTTGAGGTTTTGTTCCGATTTTTTTAGCTTGCCGACATTGAATGGGTCACCTTCGGCAAAGCCAAGTTCGCGGCGGATGACCTCGTCAATCGTGCGGACGTTGCCGATGATGTTGATGTTCTCGACAAAAACCTTAGCCGCTTCGGTAAATGTAAAGGTGACGTCGATCGTTTGCGTTTCGCGGTGACGTTCCACCGAGGGGCGAATGTCGATGAAGGAAAACTGCCGCGCTTCCAACTCGGTCGTCAGCTTGCTGATCGTCTTTTCAATCTCGCTGGCCTTGTACCAATCATCTTTCTCGAAAGTGACGAATTTATTGTAGCCGGTCGTGACGAGCGAGGGCACGTTGCTGACGAGGTTGATCTTGCCGACTTTATAACGCACACCCTCGTCCAGCGTATAGGTGACGAAGAAGTTTTTACGGTCGGGCGACAATTCGGCAATTGCGCTTTCGACCCGGAAATCGGCATAGCCGTGATCGAGGTAGAATTTGCGCAGCAGTTCGCGGTCATACGCCACGCGGTCGGGATCGTATTTGTCGTCGCCGGACCAGAAGCGCCACCAGCGGTCTTCCTTGCTGCGCACGATTTTCTGCAGCTTGCTGTCGTCGTAGCGCTTGTTGCCGATAAAGCTCATGCGGGAAATCAGCGTCTGCGGACCTTCGTTGATTTCAAAGACGAGGTCGACGCGGTTCTGGTCGCGCTTGATGATCTTGGGCTGGATATCGGCCGAGAAACGGCCGCCGATGCGGTAGATGTCCTGAATGCGCTCCACATCCGCCTGCACTTTCGTGCGGGTCAACACGTTGCGCTGGCGCAGGGAAATCTCGTTCATCAGGTCGGAATCTTTGACCTTCTTGTTCCCCTCGAAAGCGATCTGGTTGATGATCGGGTTCTCCACCACGACGACAACGAGGTCGCTGCCTTCCTGATAGAAGGAAACGTCGGCGAACAGGCCGGTCGAGAACAGGTTTTTAAGGGATGTATCCAGCTTGTCAGGATCGAATTCGTCGCCCGCTGCCGTGTCCATGTAGGAAAGGACCGTTGCAGGCTCGATGCGCTGTGTGCCCTCCACGCGGATCTGCCCTATTCTGTCGGCATGAGCCGTCACGGCGCATAATGCGACCGTCAGGAAAACAGCGATGAAAAGCATCGCCATCGGGCGTGTCAGGGAGGTTAGCCTCTTGATCATCAAATCTGCGCTTCGGGTCTTGGTATGTTCTTGTTATTTTTATGAGATTAGCTTCACAACATAGTCAACGACCTTCAGTTGCACAAGGTCATTCCACGTTGCAAGGAACATAATACCAAGTAAAAATACTAAGCC
>JAQSWE010000230.1 GCA_029266795.1 Alphaproteobacteria bacterium
GACAGACGAAGACCGCAAACGCACCGAGATGATGGCCGCCGACCAACAGCGCGCCGCTGTGCAGGAAACGACATCGGAAGAGGATTTCCGCAAATCGCTGGGGCTGAAGATCGACGTCTTCGCCGCCGAAAAGCAGCATCTCGCCCGCATCACGCAGCTGGTGAACAAGACAAACCAGTTCAACCTGACGACCATCCGGCGCACGCAGGACGAAGTGGAAAAACTGGCAACCGCACCGGATGCCCTCGTCCTCGGCATGGATATCCGCGACAAATACGGCGAATACGGATTAGTCGGTGCCGCGATCCTGAAAAAGGACGGTTCAACCGCCGATATCGACACGCTGCTGATGAGCTGCCGCGTGCTGGGCCGCGGCGCGGAAGAAACCTTCATTGCACAACTGGCCGCCGCCGCAGCATCGCTCGGCTGCACTGTATTACGCGGCAAGTACATTCCGACCGCAAAGAACGAGATGGTAAAGGATTTATATCAGCGCCTCGGCTTCACGGCAGATGGCGGCGGATGGACCATGAAAACCACCGACGCGCGCGCCATTCCCGACCATATCGGCGCTTCCTTGCGACTGCCGGAATCACCTATACTGCATAAAAACAAAGAGGGTAGAAAATGACTGTTCAAGCCGCTTCGGCGCACGCCGCGACGCCGGAAAATGTCGCCGCGCTGATCGACAAGGTGATCGAGGACAACCCAATGCACCGCAACTTCGTCACCCGCGCGCTCGCCAACGTGACGGCGGCAGAACTTGCGCATCTCGACGCCTATATCGATTTCTGCAAGCAGAAAGGCCTGACCATCGATTATTTGGCCGAATGTTACCTGACGATCGTGGGCGATACGCTGCGCGAACAGATTTACTTCCAGAAGCACAAGAAATACCGCTACTCCACTTTTGCGGAAATCGGCGACAGCGTGTATTTCAATGAAGAATACATGTCGTTCTACATGTACGGCCTCGCCATCACCTCTTACCTGTGGCCGAACCATCTCGACCTGTTCCGCTTCTTCCGCGAAACGCTGCCGGCGGCCAAGACCGGCAAATACCTCGAAATCGGCCCCGGTCACGGCTATTTCTTTATGACCGCGATGGAGGAGTCGAAATTCGACACCTTCACCGGCGTCGATATCAGCGAGACGAGCATCGCCCAGACCCGCGCGCTGATCGACCATTTCGGCGCTGACAAAAATTCCTTCGACCTCCTCTGCATGGATTTCCTGAAAACCGACCTGCCCGAAAACGGCTTCGACGCCGTTGTGATGGGTGAAGTGCTGGAGCATGTGGAGCAGCCGGAATTGTTCCTGAAGCAGATCGCGCGGCTCGCGAACAAAGATGCGCATATCTTCGTCAGCACCTGCATCAACGCCCCCGCCGTCGACCACATCTATCTTTTCAATAACCCGGAAGAACTGGCGAAAATGTTCGACGCTTGCGGCCTGCGCATCAAGTCGCAGCTGATCCGCCCCTATGAAGGCAAGACGGAAGAAGAAAGCCTTGCCCAGCTGCTGCCCATCAACGTCGCGTATGTGCTGGAAAAGAAATGACGCTTTCCGCGCTTACCTTTCACCATCTGGGACTTGCGGTGAAGGATGACACGCCCGCGCTTGCGATGCTGGGCGCGCTTGGCTATACGGCGCAGGACAAGATATTCGACCCCGCGCAAAACGTTTTCGTGCGCCTCTGCCTCTCGCCCACGCAGCCGACGGTCGAGATCGTGCAGCCGGGCCCGGAGGGCAAGAGCCCCATCGACAGCTGGATCGCGAAATACAACGAACTTATCTACCATACCTGTTACGAAACGCCCGACCTCGCCGCCACGCTCGCGGATATCGAAAAAACCGGCCTGCGCATCATGACGCTGGCGGAGCGCAAGCCCGCCGTGCTGTTTGGCGGACGGCACGTGTCGTTCTACAAGATCATGGGATTTGGCATCATCGAATTGCTTGAAAGGAACTAGAACAATGGCACGCACCGAAAACGCCCCGCAGACGAAACTGCTGAAGGATTACAAGAAGCCGGATTTCGAGATCGACCATGTCCACCTGCTGTTCGACATCCATCCCGGCAAAACGCTGGTGACGGCGAAGACGGTTTACCGCCGTACGAACAGCGCCGCCAAGGACCTAGTCCTCGACGGTCAGGAACTGGTGTTGCATTCGGTGAAACTGAATAACGAGGCGTTGTCCGGCAACCGCTACACGAAAGACGATAGTACGCTCACCATTAGCGACGTCCCAGACAGCTTTACCCTCGATATCGTGACGGAAATCTACCCCGAGAAAAATACGGCGCTCGAAGGACTCTACAGCTCCAGCGGCAATTACTGCACGCAATGCGAGCCGGAGGGGTTCCGCAAGATCACTTATTACCTCGACCGCTCCGATGTGATGACGAAATTCACGACGCGCGTACAGGCCGATAAAGATACCTGCCCCGTCCTGCTGTCGAACGGCAACTGCATCGAAAAGGGCAAGCTGCCTGATGGCCGCCATTTCTCGACCTGGGATGACCCGCATAAAAAGCCCTGTTACCTTTTCGCACTTGTCGCCGGCAACCTGGCGCATATCCATGACACCTTCACCACCATGAACGGCAAGAAGGTCGACCTGTATATCTACGTCAATCACGGCAACGAAAAGAAATGCGACCATGCGATGCTGGCGCTGAAGAACTCGATGAAGTGGGACGAGGAACATTACGGCCGCGAATACGACCTCGATATTTTCAACATCGTCGCCGTGAACGATTTCAATTTCGGCGCGATGGAAAACAAAAGCCTTAACATCTTCAACTCGAAACTTGTGCTGGCCGTGCCGGAAACCGCGACCGATGGCGATTACCTCGCGATCGAGGGCGTCGTGGCGCATGAATATTTCCACAATTGGACCGGCAACCGCATCACCTGCCGCGACTGGTTCCAGCTGAGCCTGAAAGAAGGCCTCACCGTCTTCCGCGACCAGTGCTTCTCCTCCGACATGAACTCGGCCGCTGTGCAGCGCATCGACGATGTGGAGCAGCTGCGCAACGCCCAGTTCCCCGAAGATGCGAGCCCGATGGCGCATCCGATCCGCCCGGACAATTACATCGAGATCAACAATTTCTATACCGCGACCGTGTACGAAAAAGGCGCGGAAGTCATCCGCATGATCCATTCGCTGCTTGGCCCCGAAAAATACCGCAAAGGCACGGACCTTTATTTCGCGCGCCATGACGGACAGGCCGTCACCTGCGACGATTTCGTGAAGTGCATGGAAGACGCATCGGGCGTCGACCTGACGCAATTCAAGCTTTGGTACATGCAGGCCGGCACGCCGGAGATCAAGGTGAAGTCGGAATACGACGCACTGACTAAACGCTTCACGCTGAAGCTGGAACAGCACACGCCCGCCACGCCCAACCAGTCCGGAAAATCGCCCATGCACATGCCGATCGCGGTCGGGTTGCTGGGCAAGAACGGCGCAGATTTGCTGCCGGAAGGCACGCGGATGCTGGAACTGCGGGAGAAAGCGCAGGATTTCGTGTTTGAGGGCATCGCCGAAAAACCCGTGCCGTCGCTGCTGCGCGGCTTTTCCGCCCCCGTGAAACTCTATTCCGACCTGACCGAAAACGACCTGCTGTTCCTCATGGCGCATGACAGCGACGGTTTCAACCGTTGGGACGCGGGGCAGACCTATCTGCAGCGCCTGATCCTCGGCTTTGCGGGCGGCAAGAAAAAAGAACTGCCCGCCGACTGCATCACCGCTTTCGGCAAGCTGATCGCGGATACGAAAGCCGACAAGGCGCTGCTGGCGAAGGCGTTAGCGCTGCCCTCGGAAACCTATCTGGCGCAGCTGATGGATGTGGTGGATGTCGACGGTTTGTATGACGCCCGCCAGTTCATCCTCGGCGAAGTCGGCCGCACCTTTGAAGGCACGCTGAAACAGCTGTACCTGAACAATGTCGATAACGGCCCCTACAGCCCCTCGCCTGCGGCTGTCGGCAAGCGTCGCCTCAAGTCCGTCGCGCTGCGTTACTTGCACGAAGCAAACGAAGCGGAAGGCGTGAAACTGGCCGCGCAGCAGTTCAAGGATGCGACCAACATGACCGACAAGGTCGGCGCGCTCGCCATCCTGACCGACACCCATTCGCCCGAGGCGAAAGACGCGTTCGAGGAATTCTATTCCGAATGGAAGGCTGACCCGCTGGTGCTCGACAAATGGTTCAGCCTGCA
>JAQSWE010000231.1 GCA_029266795.1 Alphaproteobacteria bacterium
CCTCTTGCACATGTACATCCTGTCAAGTTTACGGCGTGTTTGGGGCGACTCCGGATTGATTGACAGGCCCCGTTTCCGTCCTTAAAAATAGTAGAGTTTTAAGGAAATAGCCGATCATGGAAGACGACTTCAACAAGGTCGCGGAAGACCGCGCCGCGTGGCGTAAATCCGTATTGGCGGCGGTCGATCAGGCGCGCCGCAACCATGGATTCGCCGAGGCGATGGCAAATCAGGACTGGCCGCGCGCAATCGACCTGCACAAGGCCGGCGCCGACCCGCGCCATTCCGACAGCAAAGCGTTGAAGGCCTTGAGCGCGATCGACAGCGTGGCCGCGATGCAGGCGCTGGCGCAGATCGATGTGCCGGGCGTGTCGCGCCTTGGCGATACGCCGTTCTTGGTCGCGGCGAAAAAAGGGAATCTCGCGACGCTGAAATACGGCGTTGATTCCGAACTGCCGCCGGAAACATTGTCATCTGCGCTGTATCTTGCGCTCGACAACAAACAGGAAGACGCGGGCGACCTGCTGCTGGAATACCTGCCCTATAAAGACATGACGGAGGCGGGGTTGTTCGCGCTGCTGCGCTACCGCCCCGCGCTGTATGAAGAGGCGCTGACCGCGCGCGACAACAAGGCGGATTTCTTCGCGCATTTTTACAGCGCCTGCAATGTGAAGGACGAAGCCGCGATGGCGGTGTCGCTGGAAAAGCTCGACACCTATCGCCACAAGCTGCCGCCCTATCTTTTTTCGCCGGGCGAGTATTTCAACGACTTCATGGGCCCGCCGCCGATGATGGAATTGATGGTGCAGGTGATGGAGACGGGCAAGCTCGATATTATCGACCGTTTCATCGACGCCTTCCCCGACAGCCTGCCGCCGCCTTATCTGGTGATGATCTGGGCGACGAACCTCAGCCAGCATCTGCCAGACCTGCTGCCGCATCTGGCGGAGAAATTGCAGCCGGAACCTGTCCATCTGGCGGGGGCGATGCGCAATGCGGGGTCCGGCGGCGATGTGGCTGCTGCGAAATTCTTTATCGAGAATTACACCGCAGAAGCGCGTAAGAATGCGCTGCCGCTGCTGCGCGCGCTGATGGCGGAACCCGATGCCGTCGCCTTTATCAATGCAGTCGAAGAAAAGCTGCTGCCGCTGCCCGTGGAAAAAGAAGCCGCGCAGCTCTATGCCGCCGCCATCACGCGCGACAACAATAATGCGCTGCAGTACCTGCTGGATAAAATCCCGCTGACGCCGGAGATCACGAAAGAGCTGCAGGACAGCCACGATTACGCCGTGCAGCGCCATGCGGTGGTCGAGTTCGGCGGCGACTGGCATGCGAAGGATGACGCGGTTTTCTGGAAGGGGCTGGAGAAAAACGACGCGGAAACCACCGTCTTGTTCCCGCGCGACAAAAAACTCTCCACCGCATCCGCATGGCTGGTCGAAAGCACGGTCAAGGCCGTTCTGGCGCGCGGCGATTTCGCGCAGCTGGACGATATCATCGCCAATGCCGACTGGACGAAGGATGCGCGGGAGCGCGTGTTCAAGACCCTGCTGCAATCGCAAGCCGCGCTGGATATCGCGGCAAAGCATAGCTTCCTGCCCGAGGCGCTCCGCACCGCGGATATGTATGATATCGCGGCGCATGACGGCGGCGGCACACTGCAATGGCTGGCCGATCATGGCGTAGAGCTGACGGACAAGGTTGCCGAAGAGGGTCTGAAAATCGCCGTACAGCGCAATGCGCCCGGCATGATCGGTTACATGTTCGCCAATGATATCGGCCGCCCGAAGGACCCGCGCGACATTGCGCTGGCGTTGACGAGCCTTGCCGGTGAACCCGCCTTGCAGGCGATGGAAAAATGGGTGACCCGCGAGGAATTGAAACCGGCGAATGGCATTGCGGCGGAAATTTCCGCCGCCACCGCCTTTTTTGACGGTGCGGAGAGCCTTGCGGTGCGCGCGGCCTATGCCAACCAGTTCGCGCCGTTGATGCAAAAGGCCGCGGCACAGGCGGGATTCGACCCTGCTGTGCTGGTATCGACCAAGGATGCGCATGGCAATTCGGTGCTGGAAATCCTGGGTGCGCATGGGAAGCTGAATGATATCCTTGACCCCGCATCGCTGTGGCGCGACCGTGATGCGGTTGCCTTTATCAAGGACAACACGCCTGCGATGTATCACGAACAGGTGGATTTTTCCGCGCTCAAGGCGCAGCTGGATTTGCTGCGCCTGTCGGAGCGCAGCCGCAACGACCGGTTCAGGCTGAAATAATCATGTCCGTTGTCGATATCGATAATGAAGACGATGACAAATGGCTGGATTACGTGTCCAGCCTGACGCCGCAGGCGCGCAGCGAACTCTTCGTCAAATCGGCGCGCGACGGCGAAACATGGCGCTGCGAACGGCTGATGGAACGCGGGGTTGACGCAAATTTCCGCGACGGTCAGGCATTGGTCGCGGCGGCCGGCAAGGGCCGGATGGGGTCGCTCACCCTGCTGCTCACTAAAAACATGAGCCAGGGCGCGAAGGACAGCGCGCTGGTGGAGGCAACCGTCGGCGGCAGGGAAGAGGCCGTGAACGCCCTGCTGGCCGCAGGCGCGGATGTGAAGGCCGATGATTCAGCCGCACTCTGGTATTGCGCCATGCATGGCCGCGACAAAATCGCCGATACGCTGCTGAAAGCGGGCGCGGATGTGAACGCGCATAACAAGGAACTTCTTTGCATTGCGCTCGCCCATGGCTTTGGCGATGTGGCGACAGTGTTCCTGAGACACGGCGCAAGCCCTGCCAACTACTACCGCAGCCTGAACGCCTTTGAATGGGCGGCGGAAACAGGACAAATGGAATTCGCCAAAACGCTGCGCCAATGGGTGAACAGCGACGAGCATATCGGCCCTGCCCATTTCCGCGCGCAAAGCCTCGACGAATTGCGCCAAGTGCTGCCGGAGCGCGGCGGGCGTACGGGGTTTCATGTGGCGGCGGCCGCAGGATCTTTCGATGTCGTCGTTGAGAAAATACTGGCGACCGAAGGCGAGCAGATGAAGCTGGATGACCTGACGCGCATCGCGCCGCCAGCTGGGCCTTCCGTCCTCGCCGTATTGGGGCAGGTCGGGCAGTTGTCCACCGCCTTCAACGCCGCGCTCTGGGCGGGGCGCAAGGACGAGATGCTGCAGGCCTATGCCGCTGTGCCGGCGGCTTACCGCGATCAGGTCGATATGCCGGCTGTATCGAGCGCCATCGACCACCTGACCATCAAGCCGAAGCCCGGGAAATTTACGCTGAAGCCGTAGCCCTTCCCTGTCTCCCTGTGGGCGGCATAAAAAGAAAAACCCCGGCATCTTGCGATGGCCGGGGTTTGTAATTTTTTTAAGGCAGCCGCCCTTATTTCGGCGGCAGCGCGGCCTGTCCGCCTTCTTTTTTGGCGGGCGGGGCCTGAATGTCTTCGATCTTCACTTTCGTGAGCGCGATCATTTCTTCGCAGATTTTTTCGATCACGGCGCCGACGTTCGCTTCCTCGGCCTTGCCGCGGTCGGAAAGTTCGGCAACGCGGCGCTTCAGCTCGTTCCGCGCCGATCCGCCCGGGAAGTTCGCGCCCAGCAATCGCCGTGCCTGCGCCGCGCCAAGGCGCGTGTAGAGACGGTTGCGGATCGCGACGTCCTCGGTCGTGGTCGAGAACGCCCAAAGTTCAAGCGGGCCCAGCGTGTTGATCAGGTGCTGTTCATATTTGCCGTCGACGGTGCCGAGGACGAGCAGCGCAGGCGCGCCGGACGATTTCGGGCCGGTCAGTTTATGGCGGATGATCCAGCGGGCGGTGTCGGTCAGACCGAAGCGGTCCTGCGTGGCCTGAACCGCGCCGTCGGAGATAGCCGTACCCAAGACCCAGACGCCTGTCGCCAAATCGACCATGTCGTCGTCGAAGTCGTCCAGCATCTGGGATGCCAGGATGATCTGAATCCCGCGTTTGCGGCCCTCGCGCACGTCGCGGACGATCTGGTGGCGCACCGATTTGGTGCGCGATGTGCGGTGGAACTCGTCGTAGCAAAGGCGCTTCGGCGTTTCCGAGAATTCGCGCAGGCGTTTTTCGTGATAGACGCGGTACTGGGGCTTCATCTGCGCCAGCGCTTCCTCGTTGATCCACCACGGCGTGACCAGCGCGTGGCGCGCCAGCATGTACATGATGGCGGTCTGGCGGTCGGACGCGGCGTCGCCTGCGGGGCAG